>CALFYA010000047.1 GCA_937952925.1 uncultured Moraxellaceae bacterium | reverse complement strand
CCCACCATCGCTGAGTTGCGCAGTGTGGCGACACAAATCGACCCCAAGCATCAGTATTTGCTGCAAGCACCCGATACCGATCCCGATGGCAATCCCGCCTTGGTCAAGTTTAGCCGTAAGACTGCGAGCCAATACGTCGCGTCAGAGCAAGATGGCAAACCGACCAAGTGGATGCTGACGTGGGATGGAGAGAAGTGGGTTTAAAGTTCAATCACAAAGAGCTACAGATGTAGCTCTTTTTTATTTGTCGAGGAATCAAATGACAAAACGTACAACGACGATTCAATCCATTGAGGAGTCGAATGCAAAACTAGCCGTATTAATTGATGCAGATAATGCTCAAGCTGCGGTGATTGAAAACTTGCTTGCGGAAATTGCAAAATTTGGTGAGGCCACTGTAAAAAGAATTTATGGTGACTTCACCAGTCCAACAAGCAGTTCATGGAAGAAAGTCTTACAAATACATGCCATCAAACCAATGCAGCAATTTGCATATACGACTGGTAAAAATGCAACCGATAGTACTATGATTATTGATGCAATGGATTTGTTATATACTCGTCGTTTTGATGGATTCTGTTTGATCACGAGTGATAGTGATTTTACAGGTTTAGCAATGCGTTTAAGAGAGGAGGGACTACAAGTATATGGTTTTGGAGAACAAAAAACACCAGAGGCATTTCGCAAAGCATGTCATAGATTCATTCTAACTGAGGTTTTAAGACCTGTTTTGGAGGAAAAGTCAGTTGTAGAGATCAGTCAAAAAACAAAAAATCAAGATGATTTAAAGTTGGATAAAAAAAATAAGGATGACTCAAAGCTAGAGACAATGAGTCAAGATTTCATTCTGGAGCATTTCTTGTTAAATGCTCTTGAGCAGTCAAGTGATGAGACGGGCTGGGCTCATTTAGGTACTTTTGGCAATTATGTCCGTCAGATTAAATCGGATTTCGATTCTAGACAATACGGACATAAGAAGCTCTCAGATTTAGTAAAAGCGAGAGCAGATTTATTTAAAACCGAAGAAAGGTCTACAGAAGGAACATCGCATAAAAATTTATATCTTAAAGCAGCAGGTAAATAGCCCAGAAAGGCTGGGCGACTTGCCCAGCTTTTTTTATCCAAACTAATGTATCACCCAACCTATTTCTATCGCTGTCATTTTGCTGATCACGGTTTGATCTAGTCGGTCGGGCATTTTGGCTTGTGTGGGCGATAGTGCAATCCGGCCACCCATCAGCTCTGCTTGATGTTGCGGATAAAGCGGAGATTGTTGCGGATCAGCCAACCCAATCGGATTGATCGGTTGACTATTGCTCAAATCATATTTGTCGGTGGCACGGACGGTGTGCAACAGCTCATGGGCAATCACAATCATGTTTTGCTCATGCTGTTTGGAGGAGCCAAACAAATTCACCCGACCAATACGGCCTTTTTCGAGCGCCGTGGAATGGCTTAAACGTGGGGTCAGCTTGGGGTCGTGATACAGCAAAAATAAACGCACATCCGGTTTGAAATCGTCGGCAGGCGTATGCTGCCATGCATACCACCGAAACGCCAAGCTCCAGCGGATCACATCCAGTAAGCTGCCGGTGGTTGGAGGAGCAGGAGGAGCCGATTGTACCGCTGTACCCAAATGGATGAAAAAAGGCCGATCAACAGGCAGACCATAGGCTTTGCTGTGTTGCCGAAAATAATCTTCAACCACTTTAAAGTCAGTCTGTTGCAGTGTGGGTAAGTACTGTGCCACGCGAGGACTTTGATCGGCATTGATGGGGTAGAGCACCACCTGTAACGGGCGTTGCCAATCGAGCAGCGCATGCTCACGCCATTGATCAAGGGCGACATACGCCAAAATCAGTAATAAAATCGAAACCCGAATGTTTTTCCACATCATTAATAGCCAGCGTCCAACCCGTCGCAGTATAAACAGGTTTTGCGACTTCCTTGTATGCCAACTTGAGACAAGATCATGTCTAGCCGATCCTCTGCACAGTCCCCACTGCAATCGTGGGCGATCCTGATCTTGGTACTTTCCCTTGTGGTGGGATCAAGTGCTGCTTTGGCGCTCTTGGTGCTCAGTCTATTGATTGAGCCAAATCGCCTGCACGATTGGGCGATTGGCAACCACACCATCCAACAGATGAGTCCGATCATTCGCTGGAGCATCGCATATTTGCATCTGATCGCAGGGGCGTTGTTGGTCTGGTCAATCGCGGGTGTGAGCACCGCCGTGGGGCTGCTTAAGGTCAAATCTTGGGCGCGTTATGGCGTATGGCTGTGGGTGGCGGGGATGGTGCTGTGGAGTGGCTGGAATATTGCCATCTTATGGGCGATCCCGAGTCAGACAGGGCCGCAAGCATGGCAAATCGCTGCCGCACAACAACAACAGCTCACCATGCTGTTGTCGTATGCACTGATGGGGGTGCTCAACGGTCTAGCGTTGTTGCTGCTCTGGCGTTGTGAGCGTTATTTTTCAACGTCCTAACTGTTCAAGGCGCTGCTCGGCTTCCCTGAGCATCCGATCCATCAAGGCTTGTGCAGTGGGGATATCCTTGATCAAGCCTTGCGACTGACCAATAAACTGCATGCCTTGTTGCAGATCACCTTGTTCGGTCGCTGCTTTGAGGCGTGGGGTAGCCGCACCAAAACAAGCGAGTAGGCGGATTTGCTTGGGTTCGGCCAACAGACCGGCAAAAATTTTCCATAAAGGAATACTCAGTTGCCGTGCAGCGAGTAAGGCTTGCCATGCGGCCACAAAAAACGACATCGGCTTGGCGGTCAGTTTTTCAGCGGTTGGCGTCTGCATATAGCGAGCGGGTAAGCCATCAAAATGTGGTGAATAAATCGTGGCGTGTTGATCTTTGTCAATCACAGCCTGTTTGGTGTGGGCATGTAGCGGGCTTTCGGCACAGGTGGCAAAACGTGACCCCATCGCAATACCCGATGCGCCCAGACTTAAAGCCGCCAGCAAACCACGACCATCGGCAAAGCCACCACACGCAATCACCGGAATCTGTAGTGCATCAACCAGCGCAGGCACCAACACCAGCGAGGTGACTTCACCACCATGTGCGGCCGCTTCATGACCGGTTGCCATGATGGCATCCACGCCTTGCGATTGTGCAGCCAGTGCATGTTTGGCGGTGGTGACGGTGGCAATCACCTGACCACCATAAGCATGGCAACGTTCAATCAACCAATCGCCTTTGCCCAACGAAAAGTTAATCACAGGCACTTGCAGCTCAAGCGCGACCTCAGCATTTTCTTTGGCACCGGGCATCAACAGTGCACAGTTCACTCCAAAGGGTTGGTCGGTCAGTTCACGTACCCGCAAAATCGATGCACGCGTTTGCTCAGGAGACAGCGGCCCCAAGGCCAAAATCCCCAAGCCCCCTGCATTACTCACCGCAGCGACCAGTTCAGGCGTCGAGATCCAGCTCATACCCGGCAAGATGATTGGGTGCTCAATCTGGAGTAATTCGGTCAAACGGGTGCGCATAGTGGCAGATTCCATAAACAGATGCTCGGATCATGCGAAAGGTAGATCTATAGGGTCAATGCCCAAAACCTTCAGGTCACCCGATGCGCTGTGCCAAAAAAGATTTGTAGTTGGCATCAGCTGCCCCCATAGTGAGTTGATCATGTTGAAATTGTCGAGAGCTGCCCATGTCCCGCGTTGCCCGTTACCATGCTGATCGCACCAATCAAAAGCTGTATTTTGCGCGTCTGTCGTGCCAGCAAGCGACCCAGACCGAGAATGTCCAAGCGGCACAAGGCGCACGCGAAGCGGCAGTATTTCACTTGCAGGGTGCAGTCTTGGCGTTCTTACAAGAGCTGGCGCGCTATTACAAAATCAATGAGCTTGCACGACCAACGTTGCAGAGTCTCAAGGAGAAAATGGCTGAACGCACACAAGTCTCGCCAGAAGTCACCATTTTGGAGTCATTAAGCCAGCAAGGATTTTTGGCTGAACTCAACCGCGCCTATCATTCTTGCCAATACGCCCCTGAGCCACCAGCACCCAACTACGAAGACGAACAAGGCTTCTCCAATTTGATTTTAAAAGTCACCCAAAGCCCGCTCGCGTGGTTGCCCGATGTGCAGATTTTGCGCGAGTGGCATAAAGAACTGACCCAGTTGATCGAAGGGTTTCGTAACGAAATGATTGAGTTTTAAGGTGCCTAGGTGTGCAGCCCTTGAAAAACCGCTGCGCTGCACGCATGTTGTGAGAAGTGGCCTTGTTGTCATGGGACAAGGTATCTTGAGGGCAATATTGGTGTTGTCCTCTGTAGAGGAGATCATATATGGGTTCCGATTCGCATCTGACTGCTCCAAATGAAATGATGTTGGAGTTGGTACAACTGCCTAATGGGGAAGTGGCCTTACGACCTGCCGATGGAGACGGTGAGCCGCTCGTCACCATCCGCTTTTCCGAACAAATTCAAAAAACCTTTGGCGAGCAGCTGCAGGGGATCAGTCAAAGCATGGTGCAAGCGGCGTTGATGATGATTGCCGAGCAACAAATGGCACATTGGCAAGCTCAAGTGCTCGACGAAAAGCCTGCACACTATAGCTAAATCAGTGTGTTTGTAAGCAAAAACGACGGGGCGCTGTAGCGCCCTTTTTACTGCCTATGAGGTTGTATCAACTCGCCAGCCCCAGATCATCCATGCCACGATGATCAATGGATCAGTCTTCGACACCATGGGTGAGTGATGGATTATTTTGTTGACGACTATCAATTTCAGGTCTCGATGTGCCAAACCGCTGCACAGCAGACAGACCAACAACAGGTGGTCATTGATGTCTATGCGATTGATTGTCGCCTGCGTCTTCAGCAGTTTGTTGCGATATTACCCCAAGGCCAGCCTGATCAAGTCAAGGCAGCATTGACCCGCCAATTTAAAGCATGGCTACATGCCCGTCATGATCACAGTGTGGTGACCCCCCAACACATCATGCTGCTGATTGAAGCGCACGATGCCCAGCTTGAGGAGTTGTACCAAGCGATTGTGGTGGCAGATGATCCCGAAGATCGAATGGAATGGTTTTATCGTGTGGAGCGTACCATCAGCCAACACAGCTTTGAGTTGTCGCGCTTATGGCATTTGTTGCCAAGCACACAACAAGCCGCACTGTTGCGGCAAGTGCCAGAGCATGCGCAGTTGACCCAACTCGAGCGTTTGCAACGCGTCTATGCCAATGATCGAGAGACACACCTCAGCGCGTCAGCGCAGTGGCTGATGGCAGGTCTACCACCATCAGCGTTAGGTCGTCAGTGAGACACCGCACGATGAGTGCCAGTCGGTTGGCGCCCCAAACGTGCAAGGACATGCCCCGCCATTTTGTCGGCGAGGGTTTGTTTTTCCAGATACACCTGTGTTTTTGACAATTGACCGAGTAGCTCCGCTTCTTCACTACTGTCACTACAGATCACACTTTCGATCTGTGGATTGAGCAGATGAGCGGTTTCAATCATTTTCACCACATCAAAGGTATCTGGCATGGTCACAACCAACATGCTGGCTTTGTGGATATGTGCTTGAATCAACACCGCAGGCTCGCTGGCATCACCAGACACTGCGGGGATACCTTTGCTACGTAAGCCTTCGACAATCTCACGGTTTTGTTCTGCAATCACATAGCGAATATTTTGCGCTTTGAGCGAGTTTTCGATATAGCGACCGACAGTGCCATAACCCACAATCACCACCTGACCGGTCAAATACTGCTGATCGACTTCATCGGGGAGCATGGCGAGCGGATCACCACTGCGTTCGAGCAGGCGTGCCAAATCAGAGCGCTGACGAATCCATTTTTGCACCGGCTCAATCAGGGTAAAAATCGCTGAGTTGAGCGTGATGGAAATGAGTGCACCAGCCAAAATCAAGTTTTGTGCATCCAGCGTCAACAGTTTGAGCGCCACACCGAGCGTCGCCAAAATAAATGAAAACTCGCCAATTTGCGCTAAGCCTGCACCCACGGTCAGGGCGGTATTCAGGGGGTAGCGGAAAAACAGCACCAACGCGACCGCAGCTAAGGTCTTACCCAGCACAATAATGCCTACCACGGCCAATACTTTGAGTGGCTCAGTGATCAAAATCATTGGGTTAAATAGCATCCCCACCGATACAAAAAACAAAATCGAGAAAATTTCACGTAAGGCAAGGGTTTCTTCTTCGGCACGATGGCTAAAGTCAGACTCTTTGACCACCATCCCCGCAATAAATGCACCCAGCGCCATCGACACGCCAAACAGTGCATACGCTCCATACGCAATGGTGACTGCCGAGGCTGTCACAGTGAGGGTAAACAGCTCACGCGAGCCAATCTTCGATACCATCAGCATGGCTTTGGGGATCAAACGCTTGCCGACCACAAACATCAGGGCAATAAACGTGGCGACTTTGAGCAGGGTCATTCCGATGGTCGCCCAAATCTCGGTCAGACTTTGCGGGCTTGCACCGCCGAGGGATTGTCCTCCCAAAAAGACGGCGGTGAGTGGCAAGAGCACCAAGGTGAGCACCATCACCAAATCTTCAACCAGCAGCCAGCCCACCGCAATTTGCCCATTGATGCTATTGAGCAAGCCCCGATCTTCCAGTGCGCGCAGCAGCACCACCGTGCTCGCCACCGACAAGCACAAGCCAAACACAAAGCCTGAGCCGAGCGACCAGCCCCAAAATTGAGTGGTGAGCATGCCCAAGCAAATCGCGACGGCCATTTGCACCAGCGCACCGGGTACCGCAATGCGTTTGACCGCATTGAGATCAGCAATCGAAAAATGCATCCCCACGCCAAACATCAAAAACATCACGCCCAGCTCAGCCAGCTGATTGGCCAAATTGATATCCGCCACAATCCCAGGCGTATTGGGGCTAATAATCACCCCTGCCACCAAGTAGCCCACCAATGGCGGTAGGCGTAGGCGTGATGCCAAATAGCCAAAAATCAGGGCAAGACCAAAGCCTGCAGCCAGCAAAACAATCAAATCAACATGATGGGGCACTCAATTCTCCTAAACTATGGATGAGGAGGTGGGCAGACGCACAGGGGTGGCGTCTCAAGAAAAAAGCTATCACAAAGATTGTAGAGGTGTTTTTTGAGTCTTTAAAAAAAACGCCACAAAAAACAAAAACGACCCAGAAGGGTCGTTTTGTTTGAGGCAAAAATCAAATTACTTGATTTTGGCTTCTTTGAAAATCACGTGCTGACGAATCTTCGGATCAAATTTTTTGATCTCCATTTTCTCAGGCATGGTGCGCTTGTTTTTGGTGGTGGTGTAGAAATAACCAGTACCAGCGGTCGAAACCAAACGAATTTTATCACGCATGACTTAAGGCTCCTTAGATCTTCTGACCTTGGGCGCGCAGGTCAGCAACAACCTTCTCGATACCCAATTTGTCGATGATGCGCATGCCTTTTGGGGTCAGGCGCAGACGGACGAAACGCTTTTCGCTTTCCATCCAGAAACGGTGGTGGTGCAGGTTCGGCTCGAACCGGCGCTTGGTTTTGTTGTTGGCGTGCGAAACGTTGTTACCAACGATTGGACGCTTGCCGGTAACTTGGCAAACCTTGGACATGGTGTACTCCACTTTGACTTCCCAACCGATAACCGGTCAGTGAGGTCACGTCGAAAAAAATGAGTTGATCAAAATCAAGGGGCGTTTTATAGCAGAAAAACGCCCCTCGGACAAGTCGGGTTTGCAATCAGCTTAGCGCAAAACTGCCTTAAACATGACTTTATGGATCGGTTTATTAAATGGCGGCAGAATCATACGCAGTGCATAGAACTTCGGTTTCATCATTACTGAGCGGGCATGACTCATGGTCAAGAAGCCTTCGTGACCATGATATTTGCCCATCCCTGATGCGCCAACCCCACCAAACGGCAGATCATCTTGTGCCACATGAGTGATCACCGCATTGATGCCAAAGTGGCCTGAATGGGTGCGACGCGCCAAATATTCTGCACGTTCTTGATCATAATCAAAGTAGTACAGTGCAAGTGGGCGTGGACGTGCATTGATGTAGCGGATCGCTTCATCCACATTATCATATTCATGGATCAATAGGATCGGGCCAAACAGTTCGTTTAGTGCCACGTCCATATCGTCGGTGATGTTGGCAATCAAGGTCGGAGCAATTTTGCGGGTGCCCGACAGATCTTCACCAGCAGGGTTGAGATCAAAAATCTCTGCACCTTTTTCTTTGGCATCGTCCAAATAGCCCATCAAGCGGCGATACTGACGATCATTGATGATGCTGGTGTAGTCTTTGTTGTCACGCAAGGTGGGATAAGCCGATTTGACCATCGCCCGCATATGACCAACAAATTCACGCAATTTGCCACGCGGTAAAAACAAATAATCGGGTGCCACACAGGTTTGACCGGCATTCCACAGCTTACCAAAGGCCAAACGCTCAGCAGCATCTTTGAGTGGCATGGAAGGGTGAATAATCACAGGGGATTTGCCACCCAATTCAAGCAACACAGGCACCAAGTTTTCGGCTGCTGCTGCCATCACGGTTTTGCCCACAGAGGTCGAACCGGTGAAGGTGATCTGGTCAAATGGCAAACGACAGAAGGCATCAGAGATGGCACCACCACCATTGATCACCGCCACCATATCGGTGGGGAATACTTCAGCGAGTGCGCGTTCAATCACTTTGCCAAAACGCGGTGATGAGCTGGAGATTTTCATCATGGCGTGGTTGCCCGCTGCCAAGGCACAAATCAGTGGGCCGACCGACAAGATCAGTGGATAGTTCCACGGTGCCATAATGCCAATCACACCCAGCGGCTGATACTGCACCCAGCCTTTGGCCGGTTGATGCAAAGCGCTGATATGACGCTTGGATGGCTTCATCCACTTGGCCAAATGTTTGCTGTTGTAGCTGATGTGATCCAAGCAAGTCATGATCTCGCCGATCTTGGTCTCATGGATCGAGCGGTTGCCAAAGTCATCACTGATCGCTTGTGCAATTTCATCTTGATGCTTGACGAGGGTACGGCGCAGACGGCTCAAGCGGTCAATACGCTCTTGAACCGACGGCATAGGATTTTGATTATATGCAGATTTTTGAGCGGCCAACACGTCATGCATCCGTTGTAATTCGGGAGGCAGATTGGCAGTGGCGGCAGGATTGAGGATGCTGTTCATGACCGTTGAAAATCAATTCACTTGTGTTACATTCGTTTTTAGAGTAATTGCTCTAAGGTGTCAACCCATTTCGAGTAATTGCTCTAAGCTGTCGGATGAATGCAACGTCAGAGTAGGGTAATCTATTGGCCTGACAGTTCTCTTTTTGGTTGTGGTGATGGAGACCTATGAAAACACGAGATCGGATCTTAC
>CALFYA010000046.1 GCA_937952925.1 uncultured Moraxellaceae bacterium | reverse complement strand
GAAGAAGGCGCACGGGTCAGCCAATTTGATAAAGACGATGTCGAACAAATCGGCTTGGTCAAATTCGACTTTTTGGGTCTGCGTAACCTCACGGTGATTGACTGGGCGATGGATGCCATCAACGCCCGCCGCAAGCAAGAAGGCTTAGAAGCACTCGAACTTGACAAGCTGCCCCTCGACGACAAGCCCAGCTATCAGTTGTTGCAAGACACCAAAACCACCGCCGTATTCCAGCTTGAAAGTACGGGGATGAAAAAATACCTTGGCAAGCTCAAACCGTCCAACATCGAAGACGTGATTGCGATGTGTGCGTTGTATCGACCCGGCCCGCTCGATGCCGGTATGGTCGATATGTATATCAACCGCAAACATGGCTATGAAGAAGTCATCTACGACCACCCTGATCTTGCAGGCATTTTGGGCAACACCTACGGCGTGATTGTCTACCAAGAGCAGGTCATGCAGATCTCGCAAGTCTTGGCAGGCTATACGCTCGGCGGTGCCGACATGCTGCGCCGCGCCATGGGCAAGAAAAAGCCCGAAGAAATGGCCAAACAGCGTGAAATCTTTGTCACTGGTGCGACCAATCGCGGCATCGACTCGCAAGTGTCGGGTGGCATTTTTGATTTGATGGAAAAGTTCGCGGGCTACGGCTTCAACAAATCCCACTCGGCGGCTTATGGCGTGGTGGCGTATCACACCGCATGGCTCAAGGCACACTACCCTGCCGAATTTATGTCGGCGGTACTGACCTCTGAAATGCAAAACACCGACAACGTGGTGTTTATCATCGACGACTGTCGTGGCTTGGGGCTGACCATTTTACCGCCCAACGTCAATTTATCCGACTTTCGCTTCCGTGCTGCCGACCCCAAAACCATCGTGTATGGCTTGGGTGCGATCAAAGGCGTCGGCGAAGCGGCCATGCAATCAGTCATGGACGCCCGCGCATCGGGTGGTACATTCCGTGATCTGTTTGATTTTTGCCATCGCATCGACCTCAAAAAAGCCAACAAACGCACCCTCGAAGCCTTGATCCGTGCCGGTGCACTTGATTGCCTCGGCATTGAACGCGCCGAACTGATGGATCAACTGCCTGAAGCGGTGCAAGCCGCCGATCAAGCACGGCAAAACCGTGAATCGGGCATGTTTGATTTGTTTGGCGAAGTCGAAGAAGTGCAACGCAAACCGAGCCAACACAAGCTGCTGGTGTGGAGCGATGAAGTCCGGCTCAAAGGCGAAAAAGACACGCTTGGCCTGTATCTCACCGGTCACCCGATTGATGTGTATCAAGACGAACTCAAACGCCTGATTCCCAACCGCCTCAACAGCCTGACCGGCACACGACGAGGACAAACCACCGTATTTGCTGGTCTGATCATGGATGTGCTCAATTTTAGCAACCGGATCGTGATCTTGCTCGACGATGGAACTGGTCGGATTGAAGTGTCTTGCGGCCAAGAAAAATTTCAGCGCTACAAAGAGTTGCTACAAGTTGAGCAGATTGTGGTGATTGAAGGCGAAGTGATGGAACGCGATGGCTTTGACCGCCCGATGGGTCGGCTGTCCAAAGCGTTTGGCATGAATGAAATCCGCGCCAAGCGGGTCAACGCTATCCACATCCATCTCAAGCCCGCCCTGCTGCACCCACAGCTGGCCAACCAACTGCACACCATGCTCCACCCGTTTTGTAGTGGCGACACCCGTCGGATTCCGATCCACATCCAGATGCCCCATTATTACGCCAATCTGCAACTGCAACTCGGTGAGACGTGGTGGGTGCGTCCCGAAGATGCGTTATTACGCCAACTGCGTGAACAATTTGGCAAAAACAGTCTAGAGATTGTCTATCAACAGCGTACTGCCCGTGCAAATCATGAGCAAGAAATGAGCGGATAAGGCTTGATTGCACAGACAAATGTCGTATTCCTGTCAAAAACTTGATATTCGGTTAAACAGGCGAATTGCAAAAGCACGACAGCATGCCTAGAATCCAAAACAGGGGGGGTATCGTCTTTGGCGTGCGGCAGCCCCTATATGATGCTTCTTTGTGCCGCTGTTCATGTAGAGAACCATAGTTATGCAAGCCCCGATTAATCAGGCACAACTTCAAGAACTGCGGGAACTATTGGATGATGAGTTTGACACCCTCATCGAATCCTATATCGCAGACAGCAAAACGCACCTCAAAGCCGTACAACGCGCATTCGACCAACGTGACAATGCCGCAGGCTACGAAGCGATTCACTCACTCAAAGGCGCGAGTGCCAACTTGGGTGCGACGCGCTTGGCGGAGCTGTGCCTCAAACTGCAAGTGGAATGCAAAGCCAATCGAATCAGCAGCAATGAAATCCTGATTCAGATGATCCAAGAAGAGCAGGAAGCTGTATCGGCCTATTTGCTCACCTTGATCCAATAAACGCATGTCCAAACCCGTTGTACAACATGCTCCTCAGCTGGCTGAGTTGCAGCAGATTCGTATTGTCATGGTCAACACCACCCTGCCTGCCAATATCGGTGCAGCAGCGCGTGCCATGAAAACCATGGGCTTAAGCCAATTGGTGTTGGTCGATCCCAAATCCTTCCCACATGGCGACGCCACGGCGCTCGCCTCAGGCGCAGCTGACGTGCTGCAACAGGCACGTGTGGTAGCCACCCTCGAAGATGCGATTAGCGATTGCCAATTGGTGTTTGGCACCAGTGCGCGTAGCCGCACCATTCCGTGGCCCCTGCTCGATGCGCGCCCTGCCACTGCGCTCGCCATTGACGCAGGCCGCCAGCAACAGCAAATTGCGATTGTGTTTGGCCGCGAAGATCGTGGCTTGACCAACGAAGAACTGGCGCTGTGCAATTATCACCTCACCATTCCGGTCAATCCCGAATATGGCGTGCTGAATGTATCAGCAGCCATCCAAGTGATTTGCTACGAGCTGCGCATGCATGCCTTGCTTGCCCAAGCTCCGACCACCGCAGGTGATGATCAGATGCCGATCACCCACCACACCGCGTGGGATGAGCCGCTGGTCGATCAAACCCACATGCAGCAGTTTTATGCTCACTTTGAGCAAACCCTTGCCGACATCGACTTTTTAGATCCCGACAATCCGCGTTTGTTGCCACTACGGATCAGACGACTGTTTGGTCGTGTTCGCCTAGATCGCATGGAATATAATTTGCTGCGCGGCGTGCTGGGTCGCGTCCAAGCCATGCGCCGTGGCACATGGCCGCCGGCGAGCTTGCGTGCCAAATCCCCCATACAGGATACGCCTGATGTTTAAGCAACTGCGTGATGATGTGCAAGCTGTGTTTGATCGTGATCCTGCGGCGCGCAATACACTAGAAGTGTTACTCACTTATCCGGGTATTCATGCACTGATTTTGCATCGAGTGGCACACCAGCTGTGGCAGCATGACCTCAAAGGTGGTGCACGCGTGCTGGCTACCTTTAGTCGTTTTTTGACTGGCGTTGAAATTCATCCTGCGGCCAAAATTGGTCATCGTCTATTTATCGATCATGGCATGGGCGTGGTGATTGGTGAAACTGCCGAAATTGGCGACGATGTCACCTTGTATCATGGTGTCACCTTGGGCGGCACCTCATGGCAAAAAGGCAAACGTCATCCAACCCTTGAAGATGGCGTGGTGGTGGGTGCCGGCGCCAAGGTCTTAGGCCCCTTCACCGTGGGCAAAGGTGCCAAGATCGGCTCCAATGCGGTCGTCACCAAACCTGTCCCCGCAGGCGCAACCGCGGTGGGTAATCCTGCACGGCATATCCTCAAAGACAAAGCTGAGCAAGACCTAGCCCGCCAAGATTTTGCCCATGCGATTGGCTTTCAAGCGTATGCCACATCGCCAGATTTGCCCGATCCGGTTGCACAGGCCATCCAAGTGTTGCTTGACCACATGCAAGCCACCGATCGTCGGATTGATGTGATTGCAAATTCGTTGTGTAAACTCAATCCTAGCTTTTGTGATCCAAAGTCAGATCCACTGAGTCCTGAAGCATTGGCGATTATTGAAGATTTACAACGTGATTGCCCAAAAAAAGCGCAGGGGAAATAACCGCTGCGCCTCTGAAGAAAATATCAGACCTTTAACAATTTAAAACTTTGAAAAATATTTTTTCACAGAATGTGAACGCATTAACATAAAATATTCACCATTGGGTTGCTTATTTTAAGCCGCATTTTTATACTGAAGTTATTCGCTGATGAATAACCAAAGGACGGTGCATCATGAAACGTTTCACACTTTACCCCCTGATCGCAGGTCTATTGATCGGTTCAGTCGCTCACGCCAACGACGCCATGATGGCATCGGCGCTGTCTAGCCCAACTCCGATGACTGCTGCATCCGTCAATCATACCGGTGCTGCCCCCTTGATGAGTGCGGCGACAGTGAGCATTCCACTGTATGCATCCAAAGGTAAAACGGACACCTTGGATGTGACTGAGATTGATGCCAAAATCGCCGCACTTGAAGAAAAGGCGCGCCATTACCCAACTCGCTACGAAGACAAAACTGAGCGTCGTAGTGCAGAAAATCGGGTCAAGGCTTTGGTCAAAAAACTCGATGAATACGCCGCCAACCCTGATGCATCCTTTGAAGTCTTGATGCGCGCCATGAAAGTCAATCAAATGGCACGTAACCTTGATGTGGGTGCAGAATCCGCCCTCAAAGCGGGCGCTTATATGCGCCGTGCGATTGCCCTCAAAGCCACCGACATGGAAGCCAACTTTTGGTATGGCTGCATGCTTGCAGAAGGTGGTGGTATGAAAGAAGGTATTCCCTACCTCAACAAAGCCGCTCTAGCTGGCTCACAAAAAGCCTATGTCGCACTTGCGCGTGCTTATCTGAGCCTAAACAAACGCGATCTTGCCTTGAAATCATTGGAAAACTTCAAGAAAGTCAATACTGCTGAAGGGACGCTTGCTCAGTCGTTGATCGATGATGTGCGTGCCGGCAAAAGCGATGTGCCTTGGTAATACACATTTCGTTTACTGTATTTGATCTACATCTTCGCCTACGATTTGTCTCGTAGGCTTTTTTGTGGGTGAGTGATGCGAGCAGCTGGCGTGTTGTTGCTGTGGATGGGGATCACGCTGCAAGGTTGTGCGGTGGTCACCGTGAACCCTCAAGCGCGTACCGTATCTTTGGTTGAGCAACGCGAAAGCCTGTTGACACGCGACCGACTCAGCGAAGCTACGATTGGTGTGCTGTCGATGACTGGACAAACCCAACAGCAATGTCTCACCGATCTGATCGCCTGCGAAACATCCCTACGCCAAATCCCCGAAATGAGCAGTGAACAGTATCTATCGGCCATGAGTGAGCTGTACTTGGCCGAAGGTCTACAGTCTTGTACCACTGTACTGACGCGCAGCACGGATGTTGAGGAGCGCTGCTTATTGACTCAACAACGGGCATTGCTGCACAGCATCCGACATGCTTATGGTTATTTGTTTTTTAGCAACCGCCCTGCTCAAGCACGATTGTTTGATAACCGCCAAGTTCAGGTGCGCGACTTTTACAATTTTGCGGTTTCTCGATTTATCCAAAACGGTTATCAGCATTACCAAGATTCTCAATCTCAGGTTTTAAGTCCGAGTTTACAGTTTGATGGCAATACCCTGTATTTAAATCCCAAAAGCAAACTATTGAGCCAAACTCAACTGCCCGAACAACTGATTGCAGCAGATGATTTGGGGTTTAAAGGATTACGCGCGATTAATCGGCGTGATGGATTTGGCGTTGAGTTTGTCGCGGTATTGCCCAAATCTGCATCTTCACAACAAATCTTTCAATCACGCTATTTGCCCGTGAGTTTGGTGATGCGGGTGCGTGGCAACACCCTTGCCCAAGTGATGCAAAGCCAAAGCTTTGATCTCGACATCTACAATCCGTTTGAACACGATACCGCACTCCTTGCACAGCAGCAGTCGTTTGGTTTGGCAACGAACTATTCTGCTCCTTATGGGTTGTGGTTGGCGCAAAATAATTTGGCAGCCACCGCCTATCGGGAGCTACTTGGTCGAGAGATTGAACAGGCCAAACCTCGGCTGTATATGCTTGAGCCGTACAACCCCAACAAACGCGTGGTACTGCTAATTCATGGCCTTGCGAGTAGCCCCGAGGCGTGGATTAGCCTGACCAATGATGTGCTCGGTGACCCGATTTTGCGTGAAAGCTATCAGGTGTGGCAGGTGTTTTACCCGACCAATATGCCGATGCTTGAAAGCCGCTATCGCATCCATCAACTCATTCGGCAAGCTTTTTTGCAGGTTGATCCCAAAGGCCAAGCCAAAGCCAGCAGCCAAGCGGTGTTGATTGGGCATAGTATGGGGGGTGTGATTAGTCGCTTGCTAATGAGTCCAACCGATTTGAGCGTCATTGCGCTCGATCAATTGCCAGCGCGTGATCGCCGCCGCCTGACCCAAATCCCTGACATCAAGCAGCGCTTCAAACTTGATCCGTTGCCACAAGTCGGGCGTGTGGTGTTTTTGTCGAGTCCGTTTCGTGGCACGGATTATGCCGACCGCTGGTTTACCTTGATGGCGCGGCGCATCATCCAAATCCCCAAGTCGTTTGTCAGCACCCTCAAAAACACCCTAGAACGCGCTCAGTTGGATCAACAATTGATGGATCGTATTGGCAAGTTGGGGCTGCTTGATTTTCAAAATGGGGCGAGTGAGCTGTCGCGCCAATCGCGCTTTATGCAGATCACTGCGGATGTGAAGATGAAACCGAATGTGCCGTTTCATTTGATTATGGGGCAACGTGACAGCAAGACTGCGGTGATCGACTCAAGCGATGGCATCGTGCCTTATCGCAGCAGTCATTTGGAGGGTGCGGTGTCGGAGAAAGTGATCAAAGGCGGTCATAGTATCCAAGAAACCCCCGAAGCGGTGCTAGAGTTGCGGCGGATTTTGCGGCTGCATGTGCAACAGATCGGTGATGTCAAAGCACAAAAACCGGTGTTGCCTGCGTTGGCAACGGTAGATTAGTGGTGTATCCCTATCCCTGATACACCTTCAGATTGCTTCATCACCCATTCCTTTCAAACATCTGCTGATTGAGATGTCCTTCGACCCACGCATAGATCTCATTGCTCAACACATAGTAAGCCGTCGGTTGTTGCTGCGCATAAAATTGATAAAAATTCGCGTGCGGATCTAGATCTATCGGATGGGGAATGAGTAATCCTAGTTCAGCTTGACTGACCGATCTCACCTCATCAATCTGCACACCCGTAAAGGTGGAGTCCATACTGACACCCACATGCATCAACTGCACATGCAAGAATTGAATAAACAGACTCACGGTTTCAAACACACCACCGTCGCAAGTAAACTCAAAGGTCAACGACTCCTCATAATGCTCAGGAGTCATTGACAGCCTATAAATGCCGCCGCGATTCATCTCACGCAAAAAATGATTGATGTCTGCCAAATCATGTAGCGTGGTTTTTTGAAGCATTTTTATTCCCGTTTCTATTAAACCAATGCTTTGAGCCTAGGTGCAGGAGGATGTTAACCCAACGCCTTTTTCACTGGCGCATACGAACGCCGATGCTCCGCCAACACCCCATATTGCTCAATGGCGGCTAGGTGCGCGGCGGTTGGATAGCCCTTATGTTTGGCAAAACCATACTGCGGATGCGCCTGATCCAGCACTTCGAGCTGTCGATCACGTGTCACCTTGGCCAAAATACTCGCCGCACTAATCGCAGGCTCCAAGCGATCACCCCCCACCACCGCACGCGCCGTCATCGGCACATCAGGGCAACGATTGCCATCAATCAACACCAGCGTCGGCGCAATTGGCAGCGCCAACACGGCACGGCGCATCGCTAGCATGGTTGCCTGCAAAATATTATGCTCATCAATCTCTAGATGCGTCGCTTCAGCAATCGACCACGCCAATGCTCGTGCCTGAATCTCCACAAACAAACGCTCACGTTGTTTGGCGCTGAGCTTTTTGGAGTCATTGAGGCCATCAATCGGGTCGTCAGGATTTAAGATCACCGCTGCCGTCACCACCGAGCCAATCAATGGGCCACGCCCTGCTTCATCCACGCCAGCCACCAACAGCGCCGTATCACCTTGATAGAGCACGGATGCAGACTGCGCGATGATGCCTTGTGGTTGGTCACTGTTGCCCCACAAATCAAGCTGACTCATGCGACCTGCTCCTGCGCGATCAACGCCAACACCGCTTCGGCGGCACAAGCCGCTTGTCCACCTTGTAACTCGACATGAATCTCGTGTAGGGCCTGTTGCTGCGCTTGCCAGTCTGTGGGTTTGGTCAGCAGTCGCTGCACTTGCGCAGTCACTTTGGCCGGTGTGGCATCGTGCTGGATCAGCTCGGGCACAATCATTTTTTTGGCTAAAATATTGGGCAGCGCCACATACGGGATTTTGACCAAAAAGCGTGCAATCAAATAAGTCAGCCAATGCACGCGATACACCACCACCATCGGACGTGCCAGTAGCAAGGCTTCAAGCGTAGCAGTACCAGAGGCGAGCACCACCACATCACTCGCCGCCATCACCTGCCGACCAATTTGTCCGCTGTCGTCTTGTGGGGTCATGATCCGCACCGCATGGCGTAGTGGCTCAGGTAGCGCATCACGCAACACCCGAATTTGATGCTCACGGGCGCTATTGACCGCTGGAATCAAAAAACGTAATGCAGGATTTTGCTGATGTAAGGCGCGTGCGGTGTCGAGCAACAGGGGCGCAAGGCGCGACACTTCTCCACCACGACTCCCTGGTAAGAGCGCCACCACTTGATGCGCGGGTGACAATCCGAGTGCTTGTTTGCCAGATTCAGTTTGGTGATGGGGTGCAAGACGCTTGGCCAGCGGATGACCGACAAACACCGCAGGCACCTCAAAGCGTTGATAGAATTCGACTTCAAAAGGAAATAAGCACAGCACCAAATCGACAGCAGCCTTGATGCCATGTACGCGATTTTGCCGCCATGCCCACACTGACGGGCTGACATATTGCACGGTCTTGATGCCCAGTGGTTTGAGTTTGGCGGATAGCCTTAAATTAAAATCCGGCGCATCAATGCCGATAAACAGATCAATCTGCTGATCACCGGTAAACGCGTCTACCAAGCCATCACGAATGGCAAATAGCTCTTTGATGCGCCCCATCACTTCGACCAAGCCCATCACCGACAGGCGTTCAAGCGGATACAAGCTCGTCAATCCTTCAGCTTGCATCTGTACGCCACCAATCCCAACAAACTCAGCCTGTGGACATAAGCGTTTGAGATCACGGATCAATGCCGCCCCCAAGGTATCGCCAGATAGCTCTCCTGCAACCAAACCGATACGGAGTTTTTGTGGGGTCA
>CALFYA010000045.1 GCA_937952925.1 uncultured Moraxellaceae bacterium | reverse complement strand
AGTTGGATCAACTGGCACTGTTGCGTTGTCTGGGCGCAAGTCAGTGGCAACTCATCCGTATTTATGCCCAATTGTTGCTTGGCGTGTGGCTGCTCGCGTCGGTCGTTGGGGCGGTACTGGGTGTGCTCGGTGCAGTGGCATTGCTACAAGTGCTCAGTCACGCATTGCCTGCGCTGGAGTTGCCTTTGGTGGCGCTTGATGTGATCAGCCCTTGGCTCACCGCAGTATTGACTGCACTGATCATGCTGGTGGGATTTGCCTTGCCGAGCTTTTGGCGTTTGCTGGGTGTGTCGCCATTACGGGTACTGCGTGCAGAGTTGCAGCCGGCCTCGTGGTCAGCACTGGGTGTGGTGGCGATTGCGTGGGGCAGTTTATTTGCTTTTGTATTACTGCAAACTGGCAAATGGGGCTTGAGCCTCAGCTTGTTGCTTGGGGTGTCTTTACTGCTGTTGGTGTTACTTGGGGGCGTCTGGGCGGTGCTGCGTATACTGGCACGGCGCGGGATTGCGATCGACCATCTGAGCCGCCAACCACTGATGAGCAGCGTGCGGATTGTATCGTTGGCGCTAGGGCTGGGGTTGGTGGGCGTGGTGCTTTTGCTGCGTCAAGATTTACTGGATCGTTGGCAAGCAAGTCTACCCGTGGGCACGCCCAATCAGTTTGTGTATGGCTTACCACCTGATCAAAAACTGGCATTTGAGCAAACACTGAAGGGACAAGGTTGGCCACATAGCCCCCTGTATCCAAATGTCAAAGGTCGCTTAACGGGTAAAAATGGACAGCCATTTACCGGTGAGGCTGCACAAGACAACAGTCTGAAGCGTGAGCTGAATTTGACCATGAGCAACAGCTTGCCTGCAGACAATGTGTTGTTGGCAGGCCAAGCGTTCACAGCGTCCAATCAAGTGTCGGTGGAGCAGGAGGTGGCCGAACGGCTGGGTATCAAATTGGGCGATACCCTCAATATGCAGTTGCCGGAAGGTAAGCTCGACGCCAAAGTGGTGAATATTCGCAGTGTCGATTGGGACAATTTTCGCCCCAATTTTTTCTTTATTTATTCCGAAGGCTCACTTGACCCCAACGCAGGCAGTTATCTGGGCAGCTTTTATGTTGCCCCTAGTCAGCGTGATCAATTGACTCAAGTGATTCAACAATTTCCGACTGCGTTACTGATTGATGTAGAAGCGATCTTGGCTGAGATTCGGCAGTTGCTCAATTGGTTGGGTCAGGGACTAGGTCTGCTGGCGTTACTGGTCGGTTTAGCGGGACTTTGTGTACTGCTGGCAAGTTTGCGCTTGATGGTCGATGAGCGCCAAAATGAAGCGGCGTTATTGCGTGCATTAGGTATTTCACAAGTGCAGTTGCGTCAGCGGCTGCTGGGAGAGATGGTGATATTGGGAGGCAGTGCTGGCGTGCTGGCTGTTGTGGTGGCTGAAGGGGTCGGGCTGGTGATGGCGTGGCGTTTTGAGTTGCCCTTGCAGGTGCATGTCTGGTGGTGGTTGGCTGCACCGATCAGCTTGGTTGGATTGGCGGTGTTGGTGGCGTATCCGACCCTCAGACCACTGTGGCAGCAATCCCCCTTACAGATCTTACGCCAACTGAGTCACAATTAAATTCAATGATCGCTTAGACCGATCACCATCGGTCTGAGTGATTTGATTTTCAATATATTGATCGTTATAAAACACACATCAATTGATATTGATGAATCATAACAAGCGCACATCCTTGTATGTGCTATTTGAAAAACACATCAAGGAGAGCGATGTGAAAGCAGCCGTGATCGTATTGTGGGGCAGTGTGTTGTTGGGAGTGAGTCATCTGACATCTGCCGCACCAGCGCCGAGCGTGCCTGTCGAGGGGAAAGTCCGTGATGGGGATAAACCCTTACAACACCTGCGCTTGCCTGAGTTGATGGGCTGGTATATGGATTACAACCTCAATGAAGATATTTGGACGCTCAAAAACATTACCATGACCCCGCGTCAGGGCAGTTATGCAACCGGTACCCTGTATATCCAACGGTTTAATGAAGTGCTCTCGCGCCAAGCCGATCAGTTGAGCCAAACCGTGACCGAAGCGGGTGCGTTGGCGTCTGGATTTCGTTTTGATGCTATCGACAAAATTGAGAAAGTGCCGAACGGTTTTGTGATTTATGGCAAAGAACTCAACGAAATGGATCCACTAGGTAAACCGTATGAGTCATTTGTCATGGTGCGGCATCTTAATGGTCTGAATATCTTGTGTCGGCAAGGAGATGCCGGAGATTTGTCTGATCCTTCAGAATTGGTTCGCTCAGGTGTAGAAATTTGTCGGCAACTGACACGTTAGGTCAGTTTGTTGACAAAAAATGCCATTTTGTGAAATGAAAGATGACTCGTTAGTAATAAATGATCAGGCCTTTTGAGATGACGGCGAATCATGCTTCATATTCTAATAGCGGCCATGAATCATGGACGAGGAGTACCCGCAATGTTTTACCAAGCTGCTAGTCGTTGTTTGCTTGCGTGTTGTTTGTTTGCGGCGGGTACAACCGTTGTGGTGGCTGCACCAGAAACCACCACTACCACAGAAGCCGCTTTTGAAAGTATCAACATCAATACTGCCACCGAGCAGGAGTTGACCAAAAAGCTTGAGGGGATTGGCCCTGCCAAAGCCAAAGCCATCGTGGTGTATCGTAGCAAGTACGGCGAATTTAAAAGCTTAGAAGATTTGTGCAAAGTGGATGGGATTAGCCGAGTCACTCTTGCGCGGCTCAAGCCGTATTTGCGTTTGGTGGATGATGAGCCAA
>CALFYA010000044.1 GCA_937952925.1 uncultured Moraxellaceae bacterium | reverse complement strand
GCAGATTTATAAAATTTTGCATGAGTAAACCGCATCGACTACACGGGTTTCGCCTAACATGCGGGCAACAAGCACAGAGGACATGCCATGACCCACACCATTCAAGATTGGATGGCTCAAGCACGTGCAGCTGAGTTGCAGCACGATGTACAACAGGCCACTCAGTGTTATCGGCAGGTGTTGGCGCATGATCCATGCCATCTTGATGCGGTCAAAGGTTTGGGATTACTGCTACGCCAAGCCCATGCATGGACAGCCGTCATTGAGTTGTACCGGTCATGTTTGGCTGTTCAGCCGTCGGCGATGGTGTATGTCTGGCTTGCGGATATGTTTGAGCGTACCGAGCAGCACGACGAAGCGCGTTTGGCAGCCACCAAAGCATTGTTTTATTTTCAACAAGTACCACAACCGTTTAAACATGCCCTCGATTATTTTTGGTGGATCAAAGCGGGCGTACAAGCAGATCAGCCGCAGTTGGCACTGCATGCGTTTAAGGTCAGTATTGAGCAGCAAAAATCACCGGCGCAACATCGCTTATTTGAAGGGTTGGTGATCGACTGGCTCAAGCAATCTGTGCAAGCCACACCAGCACAACCACTTGATGCCATTGAGTTATGCTTGCTGCTGGATACCCAGCATGCGCTCACACCAACGCTACAACAGCATGCGCTCAAAATCGCCCATCAATATGCGATTTATCACCCGCAAGTCGTGAGGTGGGCGCGGCAGATTGCCCAGCAACCCCGCCCGCTGTATGCACCGATCATTGAGTGGGTGCTCGATTTTTGGGTGTGTGCAGAAGGGGTGACCGATGAGGTGTTGGCCGCCTATCGCACATGGCGCTGGCAGCATCAGCCATCAGCGCGTTTTTTGCTCAATTATGCACAGGTGTTGCTGTCGCTCTCGTTGTTTGATGAGTTGCGCCAATGGATTATTGCTGCACCAGAATTGTTGCAATATGACCAGACCCATCCGGCCATCGCGTGGATGAGCTTACAGATCCAGCCCGATGCCGAATTGCCCATCGTGCGTGCGTTATGGCACAGCTACCAACAGGTTCAACAGCAAACCGAGCAAGCATGGTCAAGCCTTGCACAGGGCAGCCTTGCGGTGGTGGGTAATTCACCGTGTGAGCTAGGCGCAGCACAAGGCGCAGCGATTGATCAGCATGCACAAGTGGTGCGGTTTAATGCGTTTGATCTGTCGGCACCTTACGATCAAGACTATGGGCGGCGGGTCGATTGGGTGGTGCGCTCTGCTGCATCAGACGCCAACTTAGAGCTAGATCCGCAGTACCAACACAAAACCGTGGTGATTTCTTATATTGGATTTTTGGCACGGTTTCGCGGTTGGCCGTTGGTGCAGCGGTTACAAGCCGCAGGGCATCGGGTGTGCTGTTATCCAGCAGCGTTGCATCAGGGACTGATTACCACCTTACAACGCTCACCAAGTGCGGGATTGTCGGTGGTCTGGCTCCTCAAGCAGCTGCGTGCCGCCGATGCGCCTGTGGTGGATTATTATGGCTTTGCCTTTACCGATCAGGTCGGCAATACCGCCACCTCCTCGCATTATTTTGAGCAAGCCGTGCCTTCACTGCGTCACGCGTGGCAACAAGAGCGCCAGTATTTTGAGCAGTGGGCGCGACTACTCACACCCATCAAGGCTCCTACGCCACACGGTTTAGCCATCAAACTGATTGGCGATCATGCAGCGTATCATTGTGGCAGTGCCGCAGTGACTGCGTATATTGAGCAAGGCATCGCAACCATCGGGCATCGTGTTGGGCACGATCCATATGATGTGCTGCTCGTCAATGGTGAAGGCTCCATGCATCATCGTAGCAACGCCTATTTGCAAAAGATGCGACAGATCACCCTAGCACTGATCCAGCAAAAACCGGTCTGGCTGCTCAATAGTGTCTGGCAAGACAATCAACCGCATGATCAAGATGTCGTCGCAAAGATTCAACACATCACCCTACGGGAGTCACTCAGCCAAGCCGATCTGTTGCACAGCAGTGGTCGAACAGCCCCCGCTTATCTAGATTGCTCATATTGGGCACCTGTAGATGAAACGGTTGAATACACGGATTTTGCAAATCAAACGGTGTGTACCGATTTTTATTCGGCCGAGTTTGAGACTTTTGTCAAAGTCACCGGTGGCATATTGACCAAATACCCGTATATCGACATGCAAGCATACTCGTGGTCAGCATTGGTACGCAGCTTACGCACGGCAAGCCTGCTGGTAACAGGGCGGCACCACGCCGTGTATGCCGCATGCCGTGCCCGACTGCCGTTTGTGGTGATGGCGGGCAACACCCATAAAATTGAAGGACTGTTGGCGATGGCAGAGGTGGATATTCCAGTTTGTCGCCATCCGCGTGAGCTGCGCGAAACCATCATCTGGGCGCGCAAAAATAAGGCGGTCTATCAGCAATTATTTGATTGGATGGAGGCACAACCCCGTTGGCAATTGCACGATTTTATTTTAAATCCATAGATTATTCTGACCAAAACACTTGGAATTAATCAGGCGCTTTGCTATATTAATTCCAAGTAAACCAGTCAGAATTAAATACAACTGATAATCAGTTTGATGATGATTTTCGCTCTGATTCGACGTTCTAAATCCATACAATCTGTATGGATTTTTGCGCTATAACGATGCTTAGAGAGTGCATTGAGGAATAGATGATGTATCGCTTGGCATCAGTGGTCTATTTGATTGTTTCAATTGTGGTTACAGGTATCGCAATGGTTGCTGCATTGGTCTTGGGCTATGACGATGCTCAGGCGATGATTGTGGTGAGTGTGGCAGGCTTTGTGGTGGCTGTACCAATCACTTATGTGGTCGCTTTACATTTGTTTAAATTGGCTAATGACTGAGTTAAACAAAACAAAATTAAGTTTAGACCACGCCTGTGATCATGTTGAGTGTTTTTCTGAGAAACAGGCGTTTTTTTATGTTTTAAAATCAAAATGTGTTGTCGATGGTCGTATTTGATATTGATCTGAAAAAATAACCTTTGGTCATGACTTGACTCTGTTATGGATCCGTCTTTTACTGCTGTTTGCACATCAAACAATATTTCTGTGCATCCATGGAGTGAGGACAATGATCAAATTGGATGGGGTAAGATTGCCCATTTTTGCATGCTTATTGAGCATGATGATGACTCAACTAACCTTCGCAGCAACCAAAACCATGTGTGTGTTCGATCTGATGGGCACGAGTGGTGATACCTATGCCTTCATACG
>CALFYA010000043.1 GCA_937952925.1 uncultured Moraxellaceae bacterium | reverse complement strand
ATTGTAGGCTGCAAATTTTACCCACAAATCCAACTGATCTTGACCGATGGTATTGCCTTTGGCGGATTTAACCTGATTGACCTTCCCCGCTTGTCTGCTGCCATTGAACGCCCGTGTATTGCGGTGATGCGTAAAATGCCAGACTTGATGGCAATTGATAAAGCCTTAGGCTATTTTGAGGATGCTGAGCAACGCCGCGCCATTTTGGCTCGGGCTGGTCAGATTTATCATGCTGCCCCATTTGTCTATCAAGTGATCGGCTGTGAACCTGAGATTGCCGCCCAAGTCTTGCAGCGATTGACTGATCAAGGTCATGTGCCCGAAGCGCTGCGGCTGGCTCATTTGATTGGCTCAGCGATGGTCACTGGTGAAAGTAGTAAACGCGCTTAAAGGGCTTGTGCTTCATCTGCAACATGCTATTGTCGGCACAGCCATGCATGGAACGCAGCCGCCATCCCAACGATAAAATGACTTGGATGAATTTTTCCCATGCATGCAACAACAACATTGGAGCACGCCATGAGTCAAGAATCGACCTTAAAGCCACCGTTTTTTATTAGCCGTGAAGAAGAGTTGCAATTGCGGATCGCCGCCGATCAACTTCCGTTGTCACCGGTGATTACTGCGCCCACCTCATTTGATGATTTTGCTCGTCAATTGATGATTCCCAACACCGTGATGGAACTGGCGCGCAAAGCGTCGAGCATTCATTTTTCGGCATGGGAAACCGAAGCGATCCGGCAAAGCCTACATGCAGGCATCCTCAAACAGATCTTGGATGAAAAAGGCCAAAAAGACACTTCTCACCCACCCTATATCCGTGTGGCCTGTACCGGCAAAGGCGATTATGACGATTGGGTGCTCGATCAAAACCCACACTTGCACGTCGAGAGCGATCAAGAGCATAAAGGCGATTATGGCTCACCAGTGGTGCTTGAAATTTGGCCTGCCGGTCACTACTCCCCGATCCATTCGCATGGCTCCACCACAGGGATTGTGTATTGTCTGACCGGTCAAATCGAAGTGATGGCCTATGATAGCTTGGCATGGGATGCCAAAAAACTGGCACTGATTACCCTCACACCAGGGCAATGTGCATGGCTCAATGATCAACATTTTGCCGTCCACAAGGTGTATTGCCCGATGCCTGAAGGCAATTTTGCGGCAACTTTCCATGTGTATCTCAATAAATCTGAGTTGCCTTTGCTACTCAAATCATCGGGCACTCCCAACACCCGTGATATTTTTGAATTTGTCGATGAAAATGCACCACATGAGTTGGGACAGTTTGAAACCTATTCGGATTTGTCTTGGAAGCTGCTGCGCCGTGAAATGAGCCGGATTGCAGCGGATTTGATGTAAGGTCATCTGATCATGAGTCTATAGGCTCATGATCATCAACTTGGGAGGATGTGATGGTCGAAACAGAGAGTTTGATTTTATTTTTGCGTGGCTGGCAATCCAATTTTGCCCCCTCACCTTTTGAGGCTGATGGGATCAGTTTTCGCCAAGTCGAACAATATTTTATGTATCAAAAGGCCAAATTTTTTGGTGATAAGCACAGTATGCAACTGATCTTGGCAGCGACAACAGCCCATCAAGCACGCGAGCTTGGGCAATTGATCAAGCCATTTAATGACTCTTGGTTTGCGGTACGCTATCAAGTGATGTTGCAAGGCAATTTGCATAAATATCAGCAAAACCCTGATTATTTACTCAAACTCCAACAAACAGGTTGCAAAATTTTGGCTGAAGCTAACCCGATAGACCGGATCTGGGGAATTGGTTTGGCTGAAGATGATCCGCTCGCCCAAAATCCTGAATATTGGACGGGACGTAATTTGCTTGGTTTATGCTTGATGGACGTGCGTAGTCGTTTGTGTTGAGCCATACATACTTTTTTTGCCAAAGTTGTTGCTATCATAGCGCCCTCATTTCTACCACTACATGTTAGTTGTTATGAATCCGTTTGCTGATTTGACCAGCCACACCCCAATGATGCAGCAATATTTGCTGGTCAAACGCGACTACCCACACGCCCTGTTGTTTTATCGCATGGGCGATTTTTATGAATTGTTTTTTGATGATGCCCATCGTGCGGTCAAGCTGCTCGGCATTACCCTGACTCATCGTGGAAAATCGAGCGGCGAGCCGATCCCGATGGCGGGTGTGCCCTATCACTCGGCAGAAGGATATATCGCGCGTTTGGTCAAAAAAGGCGAAACTGTCGTCATCTGTGAACAAGTCGGCGAGGTGACTGGCAAAGGCCCCGTCGAGCGTAAAGTGGTACGAATTCTGACCGCAGGCACGCTGACCGATGATGCCTTACTGCCCAACAAACAAAGCGTGCGGGTGGTGGCGCTACAAGGGGGCAAAACCCGTCAAGGTACCCGTGTGGGGATTGCCAGTCTTGAGCTGTCGTCTGGGCAACTCACCGTGCAAGAAATGCCGTTTGATTTGCCGCGCATCAGCATCGAACTTGCGCGCCTTGCCCCTGCCGAATTGATCGTCGATGAAGACGCCAAAATCGATTTGCTGCGCGAACTGGTCACCTGCCCAATCACCCAGCGCCCCAATGTCGATTTTAATATCAACAATGCCGAAGCGACGCTGTGCAAACAGTTTGGGGTCAGCACATTGGCAGGCTTTGGCGTCGAACACTTGCCACTTGCGCAAGCCTGCGCCGCTGCTTTGTTGCACTATGCGCTAGAAACCCAAAAAACCACCTTGCCACATATCCAATCACTCAAGATCGAAAGCGCCGACAGCTTTA
This sequence comes from uncultured Moraxellaceae bacterium, assembly GCA_937952925.1. Lineage (GTDB taxonomy): Bacteria > Pseudomonadota > Gammaproteobacteria > Pseudomonadales > Moraxellaceae > CALFYA01. Next base: position 1,431 of record CALFYA010000043.1, on the reverse strand, counting down.
TTGCCCTTGATCCCGTCACACGGCGCAACTTGGAGTTGATTGAGCCACTGTTTGAGCATGGCACATCACTACTGGGCTTGGTTGATGGCTGCCAAACCAGTATGGGCAGCCGCTTGTTGGCGCGCCAACTGATGCAGCCGCTACGTGACACCGCATTACTCAATCGTCGCTTAGATAGTATTGAGCTACTGCTGAGCACCGATCAAGATGAACCACTGCGCGATGCACTGCATGAGATCGGCGACACCGAACGGGTGCTTGGTCGAGTGGCGCTGGGCACGGCACGCCCACGCGATTTGGTACACATCCGCCAGACTTGCGCTCAATTGCCGCAGATTCGCCATGTCCTCACGCCGTTGATTGCTGATACACCGCAAGGCTTACTCGCTGAACTTGCCGATCAGATCAGTGGCAACAGTCAGACCGATTTTGCCCAAATCAATCAATTGCTCGAACGGGCGATTGTGCCGCAGCCGCCTGTCTTGCTACGCGATGGTGGCGTGATTGCTGAAGGCTATGATGCCGAACTCGATGAGCTACGCGGTATCCGTGATCATGCCGGTCAATTGCTGCTCGATATGGAGCAGCGCGAACGCGAACTGACCGGTATTAGCACCCTCAAAATTGGCTACAACCGCGTCAGTGGTTATTTTATTGAGCTAACCCGCGCTCAAGCCGACAATGCCCCCGCGCATTTTATCCGCAGGCAAACACTCAAAAACGCCGAACGCTTTATCACTCCCGAACTCAAAACCTTTGAAGACAAAGTGCTTTCTAGCGAATCTCGTGCGCTACAACGCGAGAAATATTTGTATGAAGAACTGCTGGATCAACTGCGCCAACACCTCGCCCCACTGCAACAGATGAGTGCCGCACTCGCCGATCTCGATGTGCTTGCCAACTGGGCGCATCAAGCGCGCCTACGCCGTTGGAGCCGTCCGCAGTATCAGGCTGAGCGTGGGATTCACATTGTGGCAGGGCGTCATCCAGTGGTGGAGTCGCTGCTGACCGCGCCTTTTACCGCCAATGATACGCACCTCGACGATGATACCCGCTTGCTGCTGATTACAGGCCCCAATATGGGCGGCAAATCGACCTATATGCGGCAAACCGCGTTGATCGTGTTGCTGGCTTATTGCGGTAGTTTTGTGCCGGCTCAATCAGCACGCTTAGGGTCTATTGATCGGATTTTTACCCGTATTGGCTCCGCCGATGATTTGTCGTCTGGCAAGTCAACCTTTATGGTCGAAATGACTGAAACCGCGCAAATTTTGCATCATGCCACCGCGCAATCATTGGTATTGATGGATGAAGTTGGTCGCGGCACCAGCACCTACGATGGCTTGTCACTCGCATGGGCATGTGTGTTGGATTTGGCGCGGCGGATTGAATGCTTGTGTTTGTTTGCCACCCATTATTTTGAATTGACTG
>CALFYA010000042.1 GCA_937952925.1 uncultured Moraxellaceae bacterium | reverse complement strand
TCGTACACCATCTACAACGCTTCGCTCAATTACGCCGTGACACCAAAGGCTTCTGCATTTTTGACTGGTAAAAACCTGACTGACAAAACCTACATTGTCGATCGCACACGTGGCATCCAAGTAGGCATGCCGCGTTTGGTGCAAGTGGGCATGAAATTTAAATTCTAATCCTTTCGCCACCCGTTGCGCCATGCAGCGGGTGGCATATCCGTAAAATCCTCTGCCGCCCTCCCCCGATTTGCCGTTATACTCTCCGCTTCTTGCTTCGTCTGATCACCAAAGGTGCTGTGTGGAACGCTGGTTTGAATTTATGCAAAACCATCCCATCTTGTTTGGAACGATGGGAGTCTTAGTGGTTTTGTTTTTTGCCCTTGAAAATCGACGCAGTGGCCACAAAATCTCTCCTCAGTCGCTAGGCACCATCCTCAATCGTGAAAACGCCGTACTGATCGACTTGCGTGATCCCAAAGATTTTCGTGAAGGTCACATCAGCGGTAGCCGTAACATCCCGTTTAGCCGCCTCAAAGATCACATTGCCGAACTGCAAGAGCTGAATCGTCCGGTGATCATGGTGTGCCAAATGGGTCAAGTCGCGGGGACTGCCGTGCAGCAACTGGGCAAAGCGGACGCATACCGTTTGGATGGTGGAATCATCAATTGGAAAAGCCAAGGCTTGCCATTGATCAAAGGCAAATAATGTCGTGTTGAGGAATTTGTGATGACCGTACCTGTGATTGTGTATACCACACCGATTTGTCCGTACTGTGTGCGTGCCAAGCAACTCCTCAAGCAAAAAGGCGTGCCCTTTAGCGAGATTGATTTATCACGCGAATCGGCAGAAGCGCGTAGCGAGCTGATGGCGCGTACTCGCCACCGGACTGTGCCGCAGATTTTTATCGGCGAGCAGTTTATTGGTGGTTTTGATGATTTGTATGCCCTTGAGCGTCAGGGCAAACTCGACGCTCTGCTGGCGGGCTAAGACTCGTCGCAATTTTTGATTTATCCTAGGGAACTCTTGTCATGACCGACGAACAGCAACAACCGCAAGCACAACTGGCTTTAGAACGCATTTACGTCAAAGATTTGTCGTTTGAAGTCCCTGCACCAAAAGTATTTACCGCCGAATGGAATCCAGAGCTCGACATCAACCTGTCGTCGACTGCTGAGCAACTCGATCCAACTCACTTTCAAGTGGTACTGAGTGTGACCGTCAATGCCAAAAACCAAGGCAATGTGGCGTTTATCGCTGAAGTGCATCAGGCGGGTATTTTCTTGATCGAAAACGTCGGTCAAGATCAATTGCCACACTTGCTTGGCGCATATTGCCCCAACATTTTGTTCCCATTTGCTCGCGAAGCAATCAGTGACATCGTCACCAAAGG
>CALFYA010000041.1 GCA_937952925.1 uncultured Moraxellaceae bacterium | reverse complement strand
GCGCTCAGCGTCCCTGCAAAGAGCAAGAGCAACCGCTTAACTGACTGGCATTACTACGGGTGTAGCGGTTTTTTTGCTGAATCAAGTTCCAGATTGGAACTGCGCAGCGCGTAGCCACGCAAACTCAAAGCTTGCCACCGCAAGTGCATACAGCCGACGCTCAACGGCCTGCCAATACGGCTCTAGTTGGGCGCTGCTCAGTGCCAATCCCGACTCGTCGAGCAATTGGGGTTGGCGTTGGCACACTCGCAGCACTTCGTACAGCTGCCGGCCTTTGGAGGCGTGCGCAGGTAGCCGCAATTGGCGTGCATCCATAAACTGTTGCAACTGCGTATCATCGGCAACCGCCAACAACGGCAATACGATCTGATCCAGCTGCTGATCCAGACGCTGCCAAATATACTCGCGCTGTGTGGGGGTATAGCGATTCCAGTCGATCACCTCATGGCTAAAGCGTCGACAACCCCGACACACACTATCACCAAAGACGGTTGAGCATCGACCCGCACATGGCGTCAATGCAGGCTGCAAAGAATTCATCACTACACCACACAAATGCCCCAATCCCATACTTTCAATATGGGATTACAGCCGCTAAAATACCAGCATCATCGCACAAGTCTTTTGTGCGCCTGTCCCGCGCAAACCACCGGTTTGACCACGGATCTTGACTCTCTTGGAAGTATGCCGCTCATGCAACACTCTGCCGACCTGACAACCCCTGCACAAGTCCAACCCGAACCCACCGAATGGACTGTGGCTGCATTGTATCAGTTTCGCGTGGTTGAAAATCCTCAAGACCTGCAACAACGCTTGCAGGATCTCACCACGGCACTTGGCTTATGTGGCACCTTGATTGTGGCAGAAGAAGGCATCAATGGGACGATTGCGGGCAGTCGTGATGCGATCACCACGTTGCATCAATTTTTGTTGGATGAAGGCTTTGATCGGATGGAATACAAAGAGTCGATCAGCCACGACAAACCGTTTAAACGCCTCAAAATCAAACTCAAAAAAGAAATCGTTACCCTCGGCGTGCCTGTTCAACCACGTGAATTGGTCGGACATTATCTAGAGCCAGACGCATGGAATGACCTGATTCAACAAGAGGATGTCTTGATCATCGACACCCGCAATCGCTATGAATTTAAAGCAGGCACCTTTAAAAACGCCATCGACCCCGAAACCGACACCTTCCGCGAATTTCCTCAGTATGTGGCTGAAAAACTCGCCGACGCCAAAGATAAGAAAATCGCCATGTTCTGTACCGGCGGAATCCGCTGTGAAAAATCCACCAGCCTGCTGTTGCAAGAAGGTTTCCAAGAGGTGTATCACCTCAAAGGCGGCGTGCTCAATTATCTGGAAAAAATGCCGGCTGAACAAAGCCTGTGGGAAGGTGAATGCTTTGTGTTTGACAACCGTGTTGGCGTCCAACATGGCATGCAAGAAGGCGACAGTGCCATGTGTTTTGGCTGCGGCTGGCCGCTCACTCACGACGAGATGCAAAGCGCCCAATACGAACGCGGCATCAGCTGCCCGCACTGTTTTGGTCATACCACCGACGAGCAAAAAGCGCGCTTTCGGATGCGCCAACAGCAAATGGATCGCGAACGTCAATCCAAATAAAGCATCTCAAGGAACATCATGGACAAGCTAGGCGAGTGGATTTTACAGGTGATGTCCGACTTGGGTTATGTCGGCATCATCCTGCTGATGTTTCTCGAAAATGTATTCCCACCGATTCCCTCTGAGCTGATTATGCCAGCCGCAGGGTTTGCCGCCGCACGCGGTGAGTTGTCCCTCACAGGGGTGATTTTGGCGGGTAGTTTGGGCAGTGTACTCGGTGCGGTGGTGCTGTATGGTCTGGGGCGCATGATGAATGAACAACGCCTGATTGCCCTCACCGACCGTTATGGCAAATGGCTACTGGTCTCGTCGGATGACATCCGTAAAGCGGACGATTGGTTTGATCGGCACGGCAAAAAGATTGTGTTTTTTGGCCGCTTGATTCCCGCAATTCGCTCACTGCTTTCTATTCCGGCGGGCATGAGTGAAATGCCGTTTGGGCAGTTTTTATTGTATACCAGCTTGGGCACCACGCTATGGAGTGGCTTACTCGCCTATGCGGGTTATCAATTGGGCAACAATTACGAGGCGATTGAGCTGTGGATTGCACCGATCAGCAAAGTGGTGCTGGTGGTGTGTGTACTGCTGCTGTGTCGCTTTGTGCTCAAACGCATCACACAACGCCAACAGATGTAAAACAGGGCGCGGCGATCTGCCGCGCCCAACCCATCAGGCATCTGGTGCGTGATACAACAGATACAACTTGGTCAGATTTTCGGGGATTTCGCTGGCCATTTCATCCATCAAATCGCCATTCCGCCGCACGCTTTGCATTTGGGCGTCATCTTCATCAATGCCACTAAATACCATCATCGGTAAGGTCAACATCCCCACCGCTTCTTCATCCACGTCATACCAGTCGTTTTCTTCATTGAGAAACAAGGCATCGACAAAACCGACCGACCAGTCGCCCAAACTCGACTCGACATCCGCTTCTTCAATTTCGAAAGGAAACTCAATTTCTTCTTCGTTGGCAAGGGTCTGTTGGATGTCGGCACGCCACAGCTCAATCTGCGCCAAAATCGATGCAGGGATCTGTTTTTCTTGTCCATCAAACAACTGATTGCGCCAATCTTTGAGGGCAGGCCCCACCACAACAGCACACAAAAACCCGTGCGTGGCGGCAAAATCTAGACCAAATTCATTTGTTTCGCCGTCTAAGTACTCGGCCAAGATATCCAAATCAAGTGCGGACACGATGCCACTCCTCATGCTATTGAGGTCGCCACTGTAGCAAATCCACATCGTGAATACATGACAATTCTGGCAGGCGATGCATAAAAAAGCGGCACGATGGCCGCTTGTTGATCACATGAGAACCAGTCGATCAGTCGTCATCTTCCAAATCAAAATCGTACTCTTTGAGACGACGTTGTAGGCGCTTCTGTTCAAGCAAATCGTCAATCAGGCGACGTTTGGTCAGTGATGCTTTGCTATTGGCACCTTTACTAGAATCATCCTCAAAGGCTTCATCATCACTAAAACTATCATCAAGCTCAAAATCTTGGCTGCCTGCGCTTGCCATGACTTTCTCTCCATGCGATTAGATACTTGCGGCTGTATAAAATTGATTCGCGAGTCTGTCAAGATGTTTCTTCTGAAAATCTTAAAAAAACATGTCTCGCTCAAATGTGGTCTACAACTTTGTGATTGTTCACTCATTTTGTTGATGCGTTTTAAATTGCATGCTGCTGCGATCAAAACGAGCAATTCCTTGCGTGCGTCGGGTTTGCGCTTGTGTCTGGATCGGCTCACCATCGGGACTCATCGGAGTTTTGACCACTTGCCGTGACCACACAATCCGATAAAACCCCGCATCCATCGGTTGTTGGACTCGCCAGCGAAATTGGGTGCTGGTTTCCTCCC
>CALFYA010000040.1 GCA_937952925.1 uncultured Moraxellaceae bacterium | reverse complement strand
TTTCCTGCTACACCGAGTAGCGTGTTTTGGTCGGCGTCTCCCAATGCGGGCAGCAATAACGTCGCGTGGCTCGTGAACTTCAACGACGGCTACACGAGCTACAACTATAAGAACTATGGCTACTACGTTCGAGCGGTTCGCGCAGGTCAGTAATTTGCTTTTTTGGCTTTTGCTTTTGGACCACCTTGGAATAATAACGGAAACAATGCCGTCATACCCAGCTTGACTGGGTATCCATCGGATGTCGGATTGAGTATAGATTCCCATTTTCACGGGAATGGCGCAAAGCAACGGAGTGACAACATCATTTGATGAGTTGACTTCAATCTGCTATGATATAGATCAGTCATAGATCATGGAGCTTTCTGATGTCCAAGCTCGACACAAACAGCGCGTCGGCACCGCAACGCGCCACCGCAAAAATCTTTATGAATGGTCGTAGTCAGGCGGTTCGCTTGCCTGCATTCTGCCGTTTTGAGGGTCAGCAGGTGAATATTGAGCGTGTGGGTGATCGGGTAATTTTAAGCCCGCATCGTCCGTCTTGGTCAGATTACTTTGCAGAGATCGACCGCCCATCTGATGACTTTATGAGTGAGCGCGACATGCAATTTACGCCGCGAGAAGAGTTGCTGTGAGTCAACAATTTCTCTTAGACACCAATATTTGTGTGTATGTCATGAACCATCGACCGCGTTCTGTTTTGGCCTATTTTGAGCAACACAAAGAACATTTAGCCATCTCGAGTATCACCTTAGCCGAATTGCGCTTTGGTGCAGCGAACTCTCAGCACGTGGCGCACAACCAACGTGCCATTGACGAGTTTTGTTTGCGGTTGGATGTGCTGGACTTTGATGCCCATGCGGCATTGCAGTATGGTGATATTCGCGCTAATCTTAAAAAACAAGGCCAACTGATTGGCGACAACGATTTGTTAATCGCGGCACACGCCAGATCACTCAATGCCACTTTAGTGACCAATAATGTGCGAGAGTTTGAGCGCGTCGCGCAACTACATGTGGTGAACTGGGTGTAGTGTCGATCCATTTTCACGAGAGTGACGCAGAGCCGATGGATTGTGATGGTGGCAATTGCGCGGAAGTGATGATAGAAAACCAAGCTTTATCACTTATGACACACCAAACAAGCGCCAGCCCCCTTCATCTTCCAGATAGAGATCATCAACATCGATCATCTCTATCAAGCCTTCTCTAAGCGGGTTAGGGCGGCGTTGCCGTTCTAACCTTGCTTTGCGCTTCTCAAAGTCGGCTTTGATGGCTGCAATACGCTCTGGTCTTTCAAGCTCTGTCAGTGGTTCACCCTGCGTCCATGTAAATGGCGATCCGTGATCTAGAGCCGTTTTTTCATAACGTTTCGCATCTTCAAACTTTTCAGGATGTCGCTCCATCAGGCGTACCCACTCGATTTTCTGCTGAAAAAAGCAGAATGTACAGCCGCTACGCGAGCGCCAATCGTAATAAGCCGGTAAGCCTAAACCAGATGCCTCAAGTATTTCAAATACAGCGGGTTTATCTACGCCGTTTTGACGAAACGGCAAAACCACTTCCAGATTCTCATGCTGAGAAATCAGACCCGTCCGGTGTTCTTCATCTGCACGAATAGCGACATAGCTATAGACTTTATCGCCTTGATCAAGCCAAGGCTTGATCCACTTTTTAAATGGATCAAGCTTAAGCTGACGCGTACACCAACGAGTTTGCGCACTGGGCAAAAAGTTGTTGTACTGCCTGAGCCAAAAATCAAAGTCACGGTCGCCATTGATGCGCTCAATCGGCTTACCAATAAAACCTTCCAACTTGGCTAAAAATTCATAAACTTCAGGCAATTCTTTGCCTGTGTCGGTAAAGAAATAGCGAATATCAAGGTGTGGATAGTGCAAACGCATATAGACTGCAAGGGCAGCACTGTCTTTGCCACCCGAAAGCCCTAGGACGTGATGTTCTGCCATATCAACCATCCACCTGATTTAAGTCTTGCAAGATTTTAGCTCCAGCCTCAGCAAGTGCAGCAAGGAACACCTCTTTTTTATGCTGTTGACCTTGAAGTTGGCTCAGGAGTTGGGTTGATAAATTTTTGACCAAAGGTTGGTCTTTCTCTGCAATATCAAATGAGCCTGTGATGGTATGTTGATTGCCAAACACGATACCGATACCACGTCGGTTGCTTGTCTTATTGCGCAAATGCGCCACAACTTCAAGGCGTCTAAATCGTTCAGCCCATTGTAACAGTTGAACTTCGCCTGCATCTAAGTCGTGGTCTGTCCAGTCTTTACTAGGCTTACCAATCGCCAGCATCAACAAGCCCTCAAGATCAATCTGAGCGCTTTGATACGTGGTGAGACGGCTGATAAAGGCTTCGAGCTTAAACTCTGCACCAATCCCTGCAACCTGTTTGGCGCGGTTATTGAGTTCCTTCCAATCTTGATCTTGGTCAAGCGCCCGCATCACATTTGCTTCAATCGTGCGCAAACGTAAACGGAAAGCGTTGACCATCTCACTGGCAGCAGCAGCAATACGATTAGCGATTTGATTGGCTTCAGTTGTCTTTAACGTCTCTGGAAGATCCACAAACAATACTTTGTGCGGATCTGACGCATGTAGTAAAAGCTGTCTGATTTTCTTGGTTTCAGGCTTTAATTGCTCTGTGCGACGTGTCCAGTGTGGAATCCCAAACACAATCGAAACTAGCGCCCGCGCAGAATCCAAGGGGTCTTGCCCAATGGATTTATTCAGCTGCTCGCTGAGTTTTTCAGACAATGCCCGTAGGATGTCTTGCTCTGTAGATTCCAGCTTAACGAACCGCCATGCGACTCGTTTGGGGTCTTGCAGCCATTCATCTAAAGTTGCTTCTGTGATGTCGGGGGTAAAGACGCCATCCATGTAAACAGCTAGATGCTGACGGTTTGCGAGATAGAATGCCAGCGCAAAGATCGGTAGCAAGCCTTTATTGATACCAAAGGGGGCATCATGCCAGCGGGTATACAGTGTGTTTAATGTAGTGAGTACCTGTGGTTTGAACAACAGCTTTTCGGCTTCTTGCCAAAGTGCAGAAACAGAGCCTGCTTTCTTCGTATCGGCTGGCGCACAGATCTTCCAACTCCCTTCGATTTGACGGTGCATACCGAGTGTTTTGATGGTTGTATGGTACAGCCCCGCAGCAGCTGACATATTCTCAAAACCAAAGTTGTCCAAATGGCTCATCGTTAGCATGGCACGTAGCAAGTCTTTTTGTGCTTTGACGGCGTTAGAAGATAGTGTGTTTCGATTGACTAACTCGCTGAGTACACTAGGCGCGCAATCAAAAATCTCGTCAGCAACATGTGATGCAATTTGTGTGAGATCACCATTTTGTATTTTTCCTTGATGCCACCATGTGGCCTGACTGAACAGTGCTTGAGCAGCATCGGTCAGTGCATGTCGAATCGCTTGCATACGCGCTTCAACTTCACGTAATGCAACCTGATCAGCATGTAACTCTTCACGTTGGGTGACCAGAGACTCCAGTGCATTTAGATCTTGTAGTTGACCAATAAATTCATGAGCATTAGTTGATAGCCCAATCAACACACCTGCTGGCGCTTGAGCCGTCAGGCGCGTTTGAAGCTGCTGTCGTGATTCATCAGTATGGTGCTGTGTTGGAATCACCAGCAAAAACTCACCAAAGCAATTGCCTAATAACTTTAGGTTTTTAAGATGTTTATCTACCTGATCTTCAAGAACCAGTGTTCTGTTCAACCAACGAATTGCACCTTTTTCCGCATAATGACGACGTGCGATAATTGGGTTGAGGGCAAGACTTTTGTGAGCTTTGGCAAGGTCTACCGCACCTAGAGACTGTTTGGCTGTTGCGACTGCCTCATCGATATCAAAATCACTACCCGCGTACAGTGCCCAAGCATCAAGATGTTTGCGAAAGATGAGAATCGAAGCTTGAGCGAGTTCACCTAACGCCTGATCAATTTCAGCTTGTGAATAGGGCAAACTTGCATACAACAAACCTTGCTTTGCAGATAAAGCAATACCACTACGAAATAACTCAATCAACCCAATCGTTTTGACAAGCTTGACATGCAATGATGAGTACTTGGCTTCTGTACGCGACAAGGTCTCCATGATCATCGCCCAACGATGACCGTCCGAAGAGGCCTGAATATTTGGCTCAAAATTCGCTTTGAGATAATCCAAAAAGTAATGTGGCCAGTACAGATTGTTTGCATCTGCATCTAACGTTTGTAATATCTCTAAAAATCCAAAGGGCTCTGCCGATGTGAGAAAATTAAAGATACTACGTTCGTTTTGACCAAAACGCTTACGAGAGGCGGGGCCAAGGATTAAGGCAGTGAGTGGGTGGATAGGCCAACAATCATCAAGTAACTGGCTAAAGGTTGCGTGATGTTGATGTGGTATAAACTGTGCCACTTGGCTCGCAACACTTAAGCTCTGTGGGTGCGAATGTTGCGTCTGAATGGCTTTTCCAATGAGTGATAATGTTTCGTCGGCACTTGCGAGAAGTGGAATATCTATATAGCGGCCTTGTACTTTTGCCCACTCTTGCTGCATCGCGGCACCCAAGCGGGACGCATACTGTTCAAATGCCTGATGTAGAATGCCAATCACAACGAACTTGCCTTTACAACGAGCAGCTGTTTCAGCAAGTTCTTGGTAAAAGCCGATATCACCGCCTGTAAACGCTGCGTGCTCTAAAAACTTGCCAAGCTCATCAATAATCAACAGCACGCCTTCATATTCAGTGTTGTGCTCGGCGATATGTTTAAGCTTGTTAATGATGGTTTTTTTTGACTTTGGTAAATCAGGATAGTCATCTATTAAAGCTGATTCGATCTCTTCACTGATGTCAGCACGCCGACCCGTGATGGGTAAAACCAACCAAGATTTTTCAGTCGCAAAGTAGTCAACAAATTCTTGCGTCTGCGCTGAGGTGAGCGCACTTTGTGCAATTTGATTGACCTCCGCTTCACCACCTGCAAGCGATGCCACGCTAAGTGCTAGCAAAGACTTTCCACCGCCATACGGCCCTGTCCATGTAAATGCTTTTTGCTGTGTATTGTTGAGATGATTACCAACAATCTGAAGTAGCTTTTGTGCTGTCGGTTGCAGTACATACCCATCAATCGCGTCCACACGGCCAAAGTCTAAACTGATATTGACCGATCTGAGAAAATGACGCTCAACCTGTACGATATCTGATAGTTTCTTAGACATAAGCTTTTCTCAACACACTCATTTTTGCTTGACTTAAAGACTCACTTCTCATGCGAGTAACCTGTCGAATACCAGCCTGATCAGTCCAAGCCAAGTAGTCATCTGTAATCTCTGCAACCCTCGATAGACGATCAGCAACGGCATCCTCAGTCATCTTAAAGACACGTCCCAAGGAGCCATGTGCGTGAGCGACTTGATTAAAGGCTAAGGTTCTTTGTGAGGTTTGGTTATTCCGCTCCAAGCGATCCCATAGGTCTAAGAGTGCAAAGCCAAACACTGCATCAGGTAGACTGTGCTGTACACTCTGATTGAACCGATATAGTCCTTTACCAATTGACGAGATGAGTCCCAAGCTACCAAGCAGAGAGTCCATGTTATCTTCGCTATCGTGATTGGAGGCGTAACCTCGAAGACAAGTCTCAATATCTCGTCCAATTGTGATCTTGGACTTCTTGGCACCTAAAAAAGCTGATGAGCGATCCAAGGCTTCTGTCACGTCATGCTGACTAAAGCTTTGTGATTGAACAAAGTTAAAAACGGCATACCATGTTGGTGTACGCGTAGCACGACCACTGAGCAACCAATGAATCAGCCACACGCTTGCGTCACGCTCCAGAAATTCATCGTGACCCTGTACAGCATGTTGACCAAATAAAAATTGTCCAATCTCACCAATTTTAAATCCTTCCTCAACATCACTGTCTTTGAGGATGTCACACGCCACTGCCCAATGTTTGATGGAAGAGACCATGTTCTTACCAACACCAAAACGCTCAATGGCGTCGTCATCAGAAAACAGGCTTTTAGGAGCCACATGATGTGTTGAAATCAATGTGATGGCTTGTTGGTGTGCTTTTTTGAGCCACAATTGACGAAGGGGAAAAGTCTCATGACCTGAAAACATAAGTTTAATGTCAGGTGGAAAAACAAAAGTAGCCATGTGCTGGAGAGTCCATCCAGTAGGAGATGAGTTTGTGGATTCTATCAGGTCGTGGTTGAAAAATCATTTTTCGCATTGCTACAAACAATAAGGTATGAAAATTTGTTTTTATTAAAAATAATCATTATCTTAGGTGGGAGCTATTGTCAAATCTGGTGTTCAGGCCACTTAAGCGGCGTTCTGTTTGATTTC
>CALFYA010000039.1 GCA_937952925.1 uncultured Moraxellaceae bacterium | reverse complement strand
CAGATCAGGTACACCGCTACCACGTTGGAACTCGGAACGTACAGTGTGACCGGGTGCTTTTGGTGCAACCATGATCACGTCGAGGTCTTTGCGAGGAACGACTTGGTTGTAGTGGATCGAGAAACCGTGAGCAAACGCCAAGGTTGCACCTTGCTTCAGGTTTGGCTCAATTTCGTCACGATACAGTTTCGATTGGAATTCGTCTGGGGTCAGGATCATGACCAAGTCAGCAGCAGCAACGGCGTCTTTGACTTCAGCCACTTGCAGACCGGCGTTGGCGGCTTTTTTCCATGATGGGGAAGTTGCACGCAGACCAACAGTGACATCCACACCTGAATCTTTGAGGTTCAACGCGTGCGCGTGACCTTGTGAACCATAACCAATAATGGCAACTTTTTTGCCTTGGATGATCGACAGGTCGGTGTCCTTGTCATAAAAAATATTCATGGAAAAGCTCCAGTACAATCGGTTGTTGAGGCGCGGCGCAAACATAGCAGATTTTCAGCCGCGCGTTGGAAAAATGTTGAGGGATGACGGACGATTGCCCCTCACCCCAGCCCGCTGAATCAAGCAGCGAGAAAAACGATTAGACGCTCAGGACTTTCTCACCACGCGCAATGCCCGACACGCCCGAACGCACCACTTCCAAAATGGTGTTTTCACTCAAGGCATCAATAAAGCCGTCGAGTTTGTCGGTGGTACCGGCGATTTGGATGGTGTAAGTGCTTGGGGTCACGTCCACAATCTGTGCGCGGAAAATATCAGCCGTGCGTTTGATTTCGGCACGTGCTGCGCCCACCGCTTTGAGCTTGATCAGCATCAGTTCGCGCTCAATGTGTGCGCCTTCCGACAGATCCACTACTTTCACCACTTCGATCAGTTTGTTGAGCTGTTTGGTGATTTGCTCAATTTTGTGATCGTCGCCGTGAGTCGTCAGGGTCAGACGTGACAAGGTGGCATCTTCGGTGGGTGCAACGTTCAAGGTTTCGATGTTGTAGCCGCGTTGGCTAAACAAACCGACCAAGCGAGACAATGCACCTGGCTCGTTTTCGACGAGTACAGAAATAATCCGGCGCATTAGGTACGCTCCCCTTTTCGTAGCCACATATCACGCATCGACTGACCGCCGACTTGCATTGGGTAAACGTGCTCTTTTGGATCGACATACACGTCAATAAACACGCACTTGTCGGTAATCGCCATCGCTTCGGCGAGTTTGGCTTCGAGTTCATCGGCATGATGAATCGAAATGCCGACATGACCGTAGGCCGCCATCAGCTTGCCAAAGTCTGGCAACGAATCCATGTAGGAACTGGAGTGACGACCTTCGTACTGCATGTCTTGCCACTGCTTGACCATCCCGAGCGAGCGGTTGTTTAAGCACAAGATTTTGACGTTGATGCCGTATTGGGTGCAGGTCGATAGCTCTTGGATACACATCTGGATCGAGGCTTCGCCGGTGATACACACCACGTCGCGCTCAGGGCAAGCGAGTTTGGCCGCCATCGCATACGGCAAGCCCACACCCATGGTGCCCAAACCGCCCGAGTTGATCCACTGACGTGGCTCGTCGTACTTGTAGTAGAGCGCCGCAAACATCTGGTGCTGACCGACGTCTGAGGTGATGATCGCTTTGCCGTTGGTGACTTTGTACAGCGCTTCGACCACTTGCTGTGGCTTCATGCCGCCGTTTTCGGCCGCCTCGTAGCGCAAGCCGTGATGTTTGCGCCATTGATTGATCTGCGCCCACCACTGTGCAATCGCATCAGGGTTGGGTTTGTTCACGTCCATCTGCTTGAGCTGGGTGAGCATTTCGGCCAAGACAGGCTCCACTGCGCCCACAATCGGAATATGCGCAGTGATGGTCTTGGAAATCGCCGCCGGATCAATGTCGATATGGATGATGCGCGCATCAGGGCAGAACTTGGCAGGACTGTTGGTCACGCGGTCATCAAAACGTGCGCCCACACACAAAATCAAATCGGCATGGTGCATGGTCATGTTGGCTTCATAGGTGCCATGCATGCCGAGCATCCCGACAAACTGTGGATCGCTACCGGGGAACGCGCCCAAACCCATCAAGGTGTTGGTGACCGGATAACCGAGCAAGTGCGCCAGTTCGGTCAGCAATGTGGCGGCATTGCCTTGTACCACACCACCACCGCTATAAATCACTGGGCGTTTGGCGGCAATCAGCTCATCAATCGCTTTACGGATTTGACCGGCATGGCCGCGACCCGGGGGCTGATAGGAGCGCAGTTTGACCTTTTCGGGGTACTCATACGCAAACTTATCAATCGGGTTGGTGCAGTCTTTGGGGATATCAATCACCACAGGGCCTGGCCGACCCGTGGACGCGATATGGAAGGCTTTTTTGACCATACCGGGAATATCGCTGGCATGGCGCACTTGGAAGCTGTGCTTGACGATCGGGCGCGAGATCCCAACCATGTCAGTTTCTTGGAAGGCGTCTTCACCGATCAGGTGCGAGGGCACTTGACCAGAGATGATCACCATCGGGATCGAGTCCATGTAGGCAGTGGCAATCGGGGTCACGGTGTTGGTCGCACCCGGCCCAGAGGTGACCAGCACCACGCCAGTTCTGCCGGTCACTCGCGAGTACGCATCGGCCATGTGGCCTGCGGCTTGCTCGTGACGCACCAACACGTGCTCGACTTTGTCTTGCTGAAAAATGGCATCATAGATGTGCAGGACTGCACCACCGGGATAACCAAAGACATATTCGACGCCTTCATCCGCCAACGCGCGAATGAGCATCTCTCCACCAGATAACAGTTCCAATCGACTCACCCTGAGTAGGGCTGACTGTGGTTATGAATAGACAGCCAGCGACAACGATCAGCCCAATCCCATGATTGAGCCATGAATAAACCGCGTCTGGCAGAAACACAAAGGCGATGCCCGCGGCAAGTGTGGCCGCCACATCGTAAAGGGCTATTCCGCTTAGAAGGAATTTTGCCCGGCGTCTGACACGCGCCCGTGTGGGGTGCGGCCTCTGCCAGAGTCAGGGTCATCAAAACCGAAGGGTGATCGGCTCAATGACTCAAAGCCTGAAAAGGGGCTATTTTTGTGCGCGTTGTGCCCTGTGTCAAGGCAAAAAGCGGTTTTTTTGTGCACCATGCTGGTATTCATGGGGTGTTTACATCAGAATAAATCGCATCATGTCGAAAGATGGATCTGTGATGGGGTTTTGTTGGCAAATGTCAGGATGATATTGATATCTCCCGAATCCATCTTTACAGTCCAACGGAAGACCAAAACAAACCTCAGGAGCGTATGGCATGGGGCAAATCATCACCGTGCAGCAAATAGCCAGCATTTTGATGTGTAGCGTAATCGGACTATCCTCGACAGCCTTTGCTGCGGACAACTATTACAAATGGATTGATCACAACGGTACGATGCAATACACCCAAAATCCCCCTCCTGCCAATGCCCGTAAAGTGCTCAAAAGCATTCGGGTCAGCACGCATGTGCCTGCCGATGTGCGCAATCGCGGCTCTGCCGACCCCACCACTCAACCCGAGCCCACGACCAATGCGCTCACAAATACCACTGCCACAGCTAGCGCAGTTGCTTCATCACCATCCACACCCACAGCTGCCACACCCGATCAGCCAGCGACTTTCAACAATGACAGCGTTGCTCCCTCCAACAAGTAATGGATGACCTCAAAATGTTTATGAAATCCACCCTGATCTGGGCAACGACAATCCTCGCATGCAGCATCCATACAGCGTTTGCCGCTCAAACCGTCTACAAGTGCAAAAGCGCACAAGGCATTCCCCAATATGTGGCGCTGCCCATCTCAGGACAACAATGTCAAAAAGTCCGTGTCGATGGGCGTTTGCCACCAAGTGCGGTTGCAGCAAGCCGTGCTGCAGCGAGTCCCGCACCTGCGACCGATGGCAAAACCCCACCCAAAGTCAAAGAAATGGGCACTGAAGGTGGCCGTAAGCTCTCGGCTCAAGAGTGCAATCAAGTCAAACAAGTCAATGAAACCCTTGCAACAGGTCAACGGGTTTATGAGGTCGATGAGAAAGGCGAGCGCCGCAGTCTGGATGAAAACACTCGTCTAGAGCGGCAAAAACAATATCAAGACATGGCCAAGGGCTGCGAGTAAGCCCTCAGCGCACAACCCAAGAGGATGGCCGCGATGATGATTGACCACATGTTGCATGACTTTCGGCGTGCCAGTCGTGAGCTGTATAACCAGTTTTTCCATCAGGATGATCCCATCCGCAATCGCCATGCGCTCAATTTGTATGCGCCGGTTGAAGCGCGTCTGTTTCAAGCCATGAGTGAGTTGGCAGGCATCCACGACATGCTGCCCTATGGCATCCGCCAATCTGCTATCGCCATACGGCTCAATCTGCACCAAGATGTGCAGATTCGGGTGTGTGCAGATCCCAACATCCATGAGTGGCAAGATTGGATTGTGGAGCGGCACGAGAACGTGATTCTCTCGTTTGTGCGCTTTACCGATCTGCACGATAGCTACGAGTGGGATTATCACTATGTGATGGCACAAGTCGAAGACTGGCCGAATCACCCTGATTTGACCGGTCACTTGGTGCTGGTTGGGCATGAATTTGCGGTGTACTACCGTGATCTACCTAGACCGATGGATCTAGAGCATTTGGAAGCCACCAATCCCTCACAACTCGATTCTGATTTGGCCGACGGTGATTAGGGCACGCCCGACGCCGTTTTTCCCCAAACCCTCCCCCCAAACCATTGGTTTTAGGCTATGCTTGGCGATCTTATTTTTGTGATCGTCTTGTGCTGCTATGACTGACGCTGCTGCATCGTCGACCCCATTGTCGGCTGAATACCAACCCAATCAAATCGAATCTGTCGTCCAAGCGGATTGGACGGCGCGCAATTGTTTTGCGGCTCCCAATGAGCCGACTGGTGCACATCGTTATGTGCTGTCGATGTTCCCGTATCCATCGGGCAAGCTGCACATGGGGCATGTGCGCAACTACACTATTGGCGATGTGCTGTCACGTTTTTATCGCTTAAAAGGTGACACCGTCATGCAGCCGATGGGCTGGGATGCGTTTGGCCTGCCGGCCGAAAATGCCGCAATTGCGCACAATGTCGCACCGGCCAAATGGACGTTTGAAAATATCGACTACATGCGCAATCAGCTCAAGTCACTGGGCTTGGCGATTGATTGGTCACGCGAAATTGCCACTTGCACCCCTGAATACTATCGCTGGGAGCAATGGCTGTTTGTACAGTTGTATAAAAAAGGCTTGATCTACCGCAAACTGTCCACTGTCAACTGGGATCCAATTGATCAAACCGTCCTCGCCAATGAGCAAGTGATTGATGGGCGTGGCTGGCGCTCCGGTGCCTTGGTGGAAAAACGTGACATCCCGATGTACTACTTCCGCATCACCGACTACGCCCAAGAGCTGCTCGATGATCTGGACACCTTGGCAGACGGCTGGCCTCAGCAAGTCATCGCCATGCAAAAAAACTGGATTGGCCGCTCGACAGGGATGGACATCACCTTCCCGTATAGCATCGACGGTGAAACTGGCGGCCTTAGTGTGTTTACCACCCGCCCCGACACCTTGATGGGCGTGACTTATGTCGCCGTGGCGGCGGAGCATCCACTGGCGAGCAAAGCGGCGGCAAATAATCCTGAGCTACAAGCCTTTATCGACGAATGCCGCAAAGGCTCGGTTGCCGAAGCTGATATCGCCACTGCTGAGAAAAAAGGCATGGCTACTGGCTTGTCTGTGCAACATCCGGTGACAGGCGAAAACGTACCGGTCTGGGTCGCCAACTATGTGCTGATGAGCTACGGCTCTGGTGCGGTGATGGCGGTGGCGGCGCACGACGAACGTGATTTTGAATTTGCCCAAAAATACAGCCTGCCAATCAAACAAGTGATTGCTACCCCTGAAGGTTTTGATCTGTCTAGCGCCGCTTATACCGAGCGTGGCGTGCTGGTCAATTCCGGTGAGTTTGATGGTTTGGATTTTGACGGTGTGTACAACGCCCTGCTCGCCAAACTCGAACCACAAGGCTTGGCACAAGGCAAAGTGCAATTCCGTCTGCGCGATTGGGGCGTCTCACGCCAACGCTATTGGGGCTGCCCAATCCCGATGATCAACTGCGACACTTGTGGTCAAGTGCCAGTGCCCGAAGATCAACTGCCGGTGGTGTTGCCCACCGACGTGGTGCCCGATGGCTCAGGCAATCCATTGGCGAAGATGCCAGAATTTTATCAAACCACCTGCCCCAGCTGCGGTGGCGCGGCACGTCGTGAAACCGACACGCTCGACACCTTTGTCGAATCAAGCTGGTACTACGCCCGCTATGCCTCGCCACAATTTACTGGTGGCATGGTGGATACCGCTGCGGCGCAAAGCTGGCTGCCCGTCGATCAGTATGTCGGCGGCGTCGAGCATGCGATTTTGCATTTGCTGTATGCGCGGTTCTTCCACAAGCTGATGCGTGATGCAGGGGTGTTTGCCGGTACCGATGTGGGCAGTGAGCCGTTTAAACGTTTGCTGACCCAAGGCATGGTGCTCGCCGATACCTTCTACCGTACCGATGCGTCGGGCAAAAAAATCTGGTTTAACCCTGCCGATGTGGAGCTAGACAAAGACGAGCGTAGCCGTGTACTCGCTGCACGTTTGAAGGCTGACGGTCAACCGGTGTCGATTGGTGGCATGGAAAAAATGTCCAAATCGAAAAACAACGGGGTTGATCCACAAGCGATTATCGACCAATACGGCGCGGATACTGCCCGTGTGTTTATGATGTTTGCCGCACCACCCGATCAATCTTTGGAATGGTCGGACGCTGGTGTAGAAGGCTCCAACCGTTTCTTAAAGCGGGTCTGGCGTTTGGCGACTTCGCATCTTGAAGGCGGTGATGTGCCTGCACTCGATCTGACCAGCCTCACCGATGCGGATCGTGATGTGCGCCGCAAATTGCACGAAACGATTGGCAAAATCGAAGCAGATATCCACGAGCGTCAATCGTTTAACACTGCGGTGGCGGCGCTGATGGAACTGTCCAACGCCTTGATCAAATTTGAGGCCAGCACGCCCAATAGCCGTGCGGTGGCGCGTGAAGCGATCACCACTTTGCTGATTTTGCTGACGCCGTTTGCCCCACACTTGGCGCAAACCTTGTTGGCACAGTTTGGCATTGATGCGATGAGCGCGGCGTTCCCTGCGGTGGATGCT
This sequence comes from uncultured Moraxellaceae bacterium, assembly GCA_937952925.1. Taxonomy (GTDB): domain Bacteria; phylum Pseudomonadota; class Gammaproteobacteria; order Pseudomonadales; family Moraxellaceae; genus CALFYA01. Next base: position 9,031 of record CALFYA010000039.1, on the reverse strand, counting down.
GCCGCCCTGACCAAAACCACCCAAACCATCGTGGTGCAAGTCAATGGCAAGCTGCGTGGCAAGCTCGACGTGGGCGTAGACATCAGTGACGATGAACTCAAAGCCCTCGCCAAAGCGCTGCCCGATGTGCAAAAGTTTTTGACCGGCGCGACCAAAAAAGAGATCGTGGTCAAAGGCAAATTGGTCAACTTGGTGGTCTAACGGGCTTGGCTGTATCGCGTGGATACAGCCGCCAATCCAGCAATCAAGGAGTAGGTGTGGTGCAAGGTGTCTGGTCGATTCGTTTTGGCAAACTGATGGCTGCCACCCTGATCAGTGGGTCGTTGTTGCTGAGCGCGTGTGGTTTTCATTTGCGCACCAGCAACAACGTTCCACCTGCGTTTGAATATCTTGAGCTGTCTATTCCGGCAGGCGCGGAAACCGATCTGCTACGCCAGCCATTGATCAATCAGTTGGTGCCACTTGGCATCAAGCTCGATCAACGCCAAGGCCATGTGCTGCGGATTGTCAGCGTGCGACCGTCACGTCAATTGCTCAACGGTCGCCTGACCGAAGTGCAACTCGGCTTGGCGGTGGATGTACAACTTGAAGACGCGCAAACCGGACAAGCCTTGAGTGCCAAACGCACCCTGATGGCACGTCGCAGCTATCAATATGATATTGCCACCGTCAACACCGAAAACCAGCAAGAAGCCTTGCTCAAACAAGAGCTATATCAAGAAATTGCCAGCCTGATTGCACGGCAACTCAGTACCGGTCGAATTGTCGCCAAGCTGCCCACACCATGAAGCTCGACTATCGCAATGCCCTCGCCAAGTATCCGCAAGCACGCGGCGGGTGGCTGCTGCATGGTGATGAAACCCTGCTCGCTCAGCAATTGCTGGATCGTTTTCGCCAGCATTGGCGTGCACACGGTGTAGAGCGGCAACGGCTCGATGTGAGCAGCCCTGCCGATTGGCGTGATGTGCTCGGTGAATTGGGCAGCTTATCGTTGTTTGCCAGTACGCTGGCAATTGAAGTACATGGCAGCGTCAAACCGGACGCCAGCACTTTGGCGGCGCTAGACACATGGATGCAAGACAGCGGCGATACTTTTTTGCTGGTGGTGATGCCCAAGCAAGACAGTGCCGCGCAAAAAACCAAGTTTTTTAAACTGTTTGAACAACATGGTACGACGGTGCAACTGGCGATCCAAAGCGAGCGCGAGCGTCAAGCGGTGCTTGCTGAGATTGCTCATGGGCATGGTTTGACCTTGCAGCCGCCAGCATGGTCTACCCTGATGGCGCATACCCAAAACAATCTGCTGGCTGCCCAACAAGCCTTGCTGCGCTTGGCAAGTTTGCACGATCCGCTTGACCGTGAGGTGGATGTGGCAGCCTTGCAACCGGCGTTGGTGGAGCAATCGCGCTTTAGCACGTTTGATTTGGGTGATGCGCTGCTACAAGGTCAGCGTGAGCGTGTGGTGCAGATTTTGGGCTTTTTGCAGGAGTCGGATGAGCCTGCATCGCTGGTGTTGTGGACACTCAACAAAGAGATGAAGGCGCTGATGCAGCTGGCTGCCAATCCGCAAGCGGCGCAGCAATTGGGCATTTGGCCGAGTCGCTTGCCGATGTATCAAAGTGCCTTGCGCCGTTTGCCACCCACACAGATGCAAGATTGGCCGGATTTGCTGCGCCGTTGTGATGAGGCGATCAAAGGGGTGTCTGGCGAAGTGGCGTGGGATGTGTTGTTGCAGACGGCGTTGGCGGGGACTGGGGTAAGGTTGTTTAGCGATTCATCACATAACTAAGACTACCTTTGTCCTTAAACTTAAAATGGCCTTGATGTTTTTCCATCAGTTTACCAAAAGTACTACAACCATAATCCTTGTGACTGAATTCAGGATAAATTTGTCGAACCTGTACGGCAACAGCACTTAGAGTCGCCCACCCATCTAAATCTGGACGAGCCTGTGCTGCTTGTACAATCGCTTGTTGCAGTATTGGAATAATTTTCTTTGGGATATTGGTTCTCAACTGTGGGGCTGACCGAGGCTCTTCTGGTGCAATAGTTTCCACATGAATAGTGTAAAACTCATCGCAGGCTTGCTGAAATGCGTCAGCAGTTTGTGGGCGACCAAATCCATAACAAATTAATCCTTGTTTCTTGATTCGCAGCGCTAATGGGGTAAAGTCACAATCACTGGAGAGCAAACAAAATCCATCTAATTGTTGTTTATACAACAAATCCATCGCATCAATCGTTAAAGCCATATCCGTTGAATTTTTACCTTTCGAATAGGAAAACTGCTGGATTGGCTCGATGGCATACAAGTGGATCTGCTCCTTCCAGCAACTCAACGAAGGCTGTGACCAATCGCCATAGATTCTTCTAACAACCAGTTGACCTAATAATTTTATCTCTTCAATCACTTGTGCCAATACATCTGGTGAAACATTGTCTGCATCTATCAATAATGCAAATTTTGGTAAAACTGCACCCATTACATCCTCGTAGCATTGTTGTGATCACAAGTATTGGATCAGACTCATTTTGTGGTCTCACAATCAACCACAAAAATAGCCACAACTCAACCTAAACGTCTTTGCACATTGTCACAAAAACACCACACCCGTCCTGCATGTGCTTCATTGTTTCAATCATTTAGATTTGCATACTGAACCGATTGAAAAATGAGGAGATCGGCATGGCTGTTGTACGCCTGCGTTGGTGGTGGCTATTGATCTTGATCGGTCTGATTGCAGCGATCTGGTGGTGGCAGCGCCCCAAAGACACCCCACCCGAAGTGCTGACTGCGGTGGTCAAGCGTGCCGATCTTGAAGACAACGTGTTGGCAGCGGGCACGCTTGAAGCCCAAAAGCTGGTCAGTGTCGGCGCACAGGCATCGGGACAAGTAACCCAGCTGTCTGTCGCGCTCGGTGACAACGTCAAAAAAGGCCAAGTGATTGCGCAAATCGACCCGCTCACCCAACAAAACCAACTCAAAAATGCCGAAGCCGCCCTTGCCAACCAACAGGCGCAAAAGCTGATCCGTGAAGCTACCTTGAATCAAACCCGCCTCGCATGGCAACGCCAGCGCGAACTGCTCAAAGATCAAGCCACCTCACAGGCCGATTACGACAGCGCCGAAGCTGCCTACAAAACCGCCCAAGCCGAACTCGCCGCCATCAACGCGCAAATCCGCCAAGCCCAGCTCAGCGTCAATACCGCCGCACTCAACTTGGGCTATAGCCGTGTGGTTGCCCCAATGGATGGCACGGTGGTAGCAGTGGTGACCGAAGAAGGCCAAACCGTCAACGCCAACCAAACCACCCCGACCATCGTCAAACTCGCCAACCTCAATACCCTCACGGTCAAAGCGCAAATCAGCGAAGCGGATGTGGTCAAAGTCAAAGCCGGTTTGCCAGTGTATTTCACCATCTTGGGACGGCCTGAGCATCGCTACCAAGCCCAATTACGCGCCATCGAACCCGCCCCCACCTCGATCAAGTCCGAATCCACCAGTTCGAGCAGCAGCTCGGCGGTGTATTACAATGGGCTGTTTGACGTGCCCAACCCCAACGGCGAGCTACGCATTGATATGACCGCACAGGTGTATATCGTGCTGCAATCGGCCAAAAATGCCTTGGTGATCCCCACCGCCGCATTGCCCAATAGTGGTGGCTCAGGCCAGCAAACCATCCAAGTGCTTGATGCCACTGGTTATCCCAAACCGCGCCAAGTGGTGATCGGCCTGAACAACCGCGTGCAAGCCCAAGTGCTGTCTGGCCTCAAAGAAGGTGAAAAAGTGGTGCTCGGTGAATCGAGCGATGCGGAGAAAAGCTCAGGCCGCGCCGGTCGCCCACCCATGAGGATGTAAACCATGAGCGCACTGTTACAACTGCGCGATGTGGTGCGCAGCTTCCCTGCCGGTGAACAACAAGTACAGGTGCTCAAAGGCATCAACCTTGAGATTCACGCCGGTGAATGGGTGGCGATTATTGGGCAATCAGGGTCAGGCAAATCCACCTTGATGAATATTTTAGGCTGCTTGGATCGGGCGAGTTCGGGCGAGTATCGCGTGGCAGGGCGAGCCACCAATCAGCTACAAGCCGATGAACTTGCCGCACTGCGCCGTGAGCATTTTGGCTTTATTTTTCAGCGTTATCATTTGCTCGGTGATTTGAGTGCACAAGGCAATGTGGAAGTCCCTGCGGTGTATGCAGGGCTTGATCCACACCTGCGCGCACAGCGTGCTGCGGCACTGCTCGGCAGATTAGGCTTGAGTGAACGGCTCAATCATCGCCCCAATCAGCTCTCTGGTGGGCAACAGCAACGGGTCAGTATTGCTCGCGCCCTGATGAATGGCGGACAAGTGATTTTGGCTGATGAGCCGACCGGTGCGCTGGATAAACAAAGCGGCATTGAGGTGATGCAAATCTTGCGTGATCTACATGCGCAAGGTCATACCGTGATTATCGTCACTCACGATCCGCAGATTGCCGCGCAAGCCAATCGGGTGATTGAAATCAGTGACGGGCAAATCATCAGTGATCGGCACAACGTCGCACCCAGCGCAAAAGAAGCAGCGCCCAGCAAGCCCACGCCGCCCTCACGTTATCAACGTCTGCGCAGTGTGCTCGACCGGCTGTGGGCGGCATTTCGCATGGCTTTGATTGCCATGCTCACCCACCGGATGCGCACCTTTTTGACCATGTTGGGGATTATTATTGGTATTGCGTCGGTGGTGTCAGTGGTGGCACTCGGCACAGGCTCCAAGCAAAAAATCTTGAATGATATTAGCGGCCTTGGCACCAACACGGTGACGGTGTATTCGGGCAAAAATTTTGGTGATTTGCGAAATAACACGCCGCCCACCCTCACCGCTGATGACGCTAAAGCCCTCGCCGAACAACCGTATGTGGATAGCGTCAGCCCCACCGTCAACACCAGCGGCACGCTACGGATTGGCAATCTCGAAGCCTCTGCCACCATCAATGGCGTGGGTGAAAGCTTTTTTCGGGTGCGCGGCATGCCGCTCGCGTCTGGTATTGGTTTTGATGACACCGCGATTGCGCAGCGCCAGCAAGATGTGGTGATTGATACCAACGCCCAAAACACCTTATTTCCGAGTGGCGACGATCCGATTGGGCAAGTGATGTTGATTGGGCAAGTGCCCAGCCGCATCATTGGTGTACTTGCCGAAAAAGACAGCCCTTTTGGCAGTAGCGATAGCCTGAATGTCTACCTGCCCTACACCACGGTGATGAGCCGGATGCTGGGTCAAAACACCCTGCGCAGTATTATTGTGCGGATCAACGACGGCAGCTCCAGCAAAGCCGCCGAAACCGCGATTGTCAAACTGCTCACCGACCGACATGGTCGCGAAGATGTGTTTACCCAAAACAGCGACTCGATCCGCGAAACCATCGAAAGCACCACGCAAACCATGACCCTGTTGGTATCGGCGATTGCGGTGATCTCACTGATTGTGGGCGGCATTGGGGTGATGAATATCATGTTGGTGTCGGTGACTGAGCGCACCCAAGAAATTGGCGTGCGGATGGCGGTGGGTGCACGGCAAGGCGACATTTTGCAGCAGTTTTTGATTGAAGCGGTGCTGGTGTGTTTGGTCGGCGGCTTACTCGGGATTGGCCTTGCGTTGTTGATTGGACAAGCGTTTAGCTTGGTGGCGGGTGGCTCGTTTCAGATGGCATTTTCCACCACTTCGATGCTGGCAGCGTTTTTGTGCTCCTCCGCGATTGGCGTGGTGTTTGGCTTTTTACCAGCGAGGAATGCCGCACGGCTTGATCCGATTGTGGCGTTGGCGCGGGAGTAAGTGTGGGATCACACCTTAAACCCCACCCTAGCCCTCCCCTAAATCAGGGGAGGGAACTTTAATCATTAAAAATCAAATTTTTGCATTTGTTTCTGATCCAACACTCACGTTCAATAGATTTAGACATCATCCCGAATCAAGCGTTTCCCCAAACTCACCACCTCATCCACGCCATAACCGAGCTGTTGATAAAACGTGATCACGCCTTGATTGCTACTGCGCACTTGCAAATTGATCTTGGGGCAACCGGCTTGCAACAGCAGCGCCTCGGCGTGTTGTACCAACTGCCGCGCCAAGCCTTGCCGCTGATACTCAGGATCGACCGCCAAATAATTGAGCCAACCGCGATGACCATCGTAGCCTGCCATCACACCCGCCACCACCTGCCCATCGACTTCACCGAGCAAAAACCACTCTGGCGAATCTGCCATTTTACGCGCCATGTCTTTGACCGGATCATTCCATGGGCGTAGCAAATCACAGCGCTGCCACAGTGCAATCACCGCGAGTTGATCATCCGGTTGAAATACTCTGATCTGCATGATGTCGTCCTACGCACTGTCCTGATCTGAAATATCACGCTGCAACACCCGATACTCCACCACCCACCAATAGGCAAAAGCGGTGAGCAACACCACAAAGGCCGGAATCAGCAACGCCAAGTGTTGGAGATGTTGAAAGGCGATCGCACCCACCAGCGAACCCAAAAAAAATGAGCTAAAAATACTCAGTTGCAAGCGAAACTGCCGCTGATTAAACGGTCGCCGCCCAATCCAATTGCCAATCGACGCGCCCAAATCCGACAAAATCCCCGTCAAATGGGTGGTGCGAATCACCGAACCGCTATAAGTGGCAATCATGGCATTTTGCAGACCACACGCTGCCGAGGCCAATAGCTCGCCCCAGACATTGTGCTGCACAAAAAAATAAGTGGCGGCAAATAGTAAGATCGACTCAACCAGCAGCGCCACGCCATAGTGGCGGCCGATTTGCAGGGCTTCATTTTTGACAATCACCCCACTGATGATCGCCCCGACAAAAAAGGCCAGTACAATCCCAAGGCCGAGCTGTAGCGCGTCGTGATCTTGCTGCCACAGCGCGGCAGCGGTGGCAGTCACGGTGCCAGTCACATGCGACACCGCCAAATTGACAAAACCCAGCAAGGCCACACAGTTGACCAAACCCGCACTAAACGCCAGCAACACACTGCCGTACAACACCCAACGGGGTAAACGATAAATCATGGAGTCACCCCAAAACAAAATGGCGGCTGTCTGCCGCCATTATGCCGATCTTGTGCCATCTGGCATTTTGGACTTTAGTCTTCTGCCATCAAGCTTTGGCTCATCGCTACGGTATTAAACCCACCATCGACATACAAAATTTCACCGGTAATGCCCGACGCCCACGGTGAACACAAAAATAGCGCAGCGTTGCCCACTTCATCAATGGTGACATTGCGTTGCAGTGGCGCGATTTTGGCATTCACGTCCAGCATTTTGCGGAAGCTTTTGATGCCACTCGCCGCAAGGGTACGGATTGGCCCTGCCGAAATGCCGTTTACGCGGATGCCTTCTGCACCCATGCTGGTGGCCAAATAACGCACACTGGCTTCTAGGCTGGCTTTGGCTAAGCCCATCACGTTGTAATTGGGCAACACGCGCTCACTGCCTTGATAGGTCAAGGTCAGCAAACAGCCTTGGCGGGCTTGAAGCAAAGGGCGTGCCGCACGCGCCATTGCCACAAAACTATAGGCGCTGATGTCGTGGGCAATCCGAAAACCTTCGCGGGTGGTCACCTCGGTAAAATCACCTTCAAGCTGATCGGCAGGGGCAAAACCAATCGAATGGATCACGCCATCCAAGCCATCCCAATGCTGCGCCAAATCGACAAAGGTTTGCTCAATTTGCGCATCATCAGCCACATCGCAAGCAAATACCAACGTCGAGCCAAATTGAGCGGCAAACTCATCAACGCGTTTTTTCAGTTTTTCATTGGGATAGGTAAAGGCCAGCTCAGCGCCTTCTCGGTGCAATGCTGCGGCAATGCCATAAGCAATGGAGAGTTTACTGGCGATACCCGCCACCAAGAAGCGTTTTCCTTGTAGCAACATAATCGATTGATCCTGCGTTCATCAAATGGCCTGATGCTAGCAGAGTTTAGATTGCAAGGTGGTGATCGATGGGTAAAAACGCGCCAATCTGTGCGTGCTACACGGCCCACCGTATGGATCTTTGGTGGTGTTGTTATGGTTGCTGGTTGTTACCGTCTACTGTCTTGTCTGACTAAACCACTGTGCCACGCCAACAATTTTTCATCGGCAGTGCATAGCGTGGCTTGATGCACCAAGGCTGTCGCTGCGATTAAACGATCTGCCGGATCACCGTGTAAGTCTAACTGAGCAGCCTGAATGCCAATTTGACCGTTAACACCGAACTCTTTTAGGCCTTGATTGAGCAGCAGTGAACGCCATGCTTGCACCGTACCCTGTAAATGAATACGCCCCTTGGCTTGTAGCATGGCAATTTCCCAAAAGCTGATCGCACTCACTGCAACTGCTTGACTCGCCCAAGCGTGCTGAATCAAATCTGTACAGTTTTTGCCTATTTTTTCTGGCTGTTGCGTCACCCACAGCAAAACATGCGTATCCAGTACAATCATGGATTGACGTTCCACTCGTGGCTGGCAATCGCAGGCTCTACGATATCGCCTTCTATTTGTATAGTACCTGCCGTTAGACCGAACAAACTGGCTGCTTGAACGGGCTGAATTGGACGAATTTCGACGGCTGGCTGACCATCTTGAATCACGATCAGTGATTGACCGGTACGCACCACTTCTTCGAGTAGTGCCAAGCAATGCGCTTGAAACTCGACGGCTTTAACGCTGCCCATCGCTCACCTCAGCTTGTCGTGTGTTGTATTCAGCCTATCTTAAAATTGATCATTCAGCCATGCTTTATCAGTTTGATTTCAGTTTTCACAGCCGTAATCGCTAAGTGCTTGACCGCTGGCTCATGCGGATGTCCTGTGTGCTGAATAATACCGTTGTATCAAATTATCCCAACTTAAGATCACCATAAGCAATACTTGAAAAGCACCCCATCCCAGCCTTCCCCTTGAAAAGGGGAAGGAGTAATTGCGCAAGGGCGAAGCAAAAGCCAAAAAACGCTACGCTCAAATTACTGACCTGCGCGAACCGCTCGAACGTAGT
>CALFYA010000038.1 GCA_937952925.1 uncultured Moraxellaceae bacterium | reverse complement strand
GCTCTGGCTTTGGCGTGAACTTGTTTGATGAGTGGCGCTATTTGGACGAAGGCTATTTGGGTCAAGACATTAGCCAACGTCCAATCAATACTGAGTTTGTGCTCAACCAACCACAGTATCAAGGCAGTACCATTTTGATTGCCCGTGAAAACTTTGGTTGTGGTTCGAGCCGTGAGCACGCGCCGTGGGCGCTTGAAGAGTATGGCTTTCGCACCGTGATTGCGCCAAGCTTTGCTGATATTTTCTTTAACAACTGCTTTAAAAACGGCATGCTGCCGGTCATTTTGACCGCCGAACAAGTCGATGTGTTGTTTAAAGAAGAAGCCGCAACGCCAAACTATCAATTGACCATTGACCTTGAAGCGCAGCAAGTGATTCGTCCCAATGGTGAAACGTTTAGCTTTAGTGTGGATGCTTTCCGTAAGCATTGCTTGCTCAATGGCTTGGACGATATCGGTCTGACCCTGCAAGATCAGGATGCGATCGTGGCATTTGAAAGCAAAGCGAAGGCCGCTCGCCCGTGGGTGTTTAATACAATTCAGGGCTAAAATAGCGTTCTGTACATGACGTATACTGCCGAGCCAAACATCACCATATGGTGCGGACAACCTGATTGGATCAGGGAGGAATAGTGATGCGTCGGTATGCGCTGATTGTAAGTCTGGCGGTCGGTTTGACAGGATTATCAGCCTGTCAGCCGCTACCGCCAGCACGCCAAATGGTGTTAACGCCAGCACAGGTGAGTATGGCGCCAGCACCCAAGACACAAGCCGAGCAAGTACGAATTTATTGCTCAGGTGGCGTGGGGTGTCGTTTTGATCGTTTGGATGAAGTGCCACTCTATCAAGCCGACGGTGTGCGGTTATCCGCCGAAGCGGAGCGTGCTGCGGTGATGCAGCGAGATCAAGCCGATCGTGATCCTGATATGCAGCGTTTTGTGGTGACCCATGCAGGGAGCCATCAGGTTCGTGTGCAGTTTTATCCGGTCACCACAGATCGTGCTGAGCAGTTTGTGCTGATTCACCGCTTCAAAGCCGGTCATGTGTATCGTTTGCATCAGTATCGTGATCGCAAACAGCAGGCCGCGAGCTTGCTTGCGGCGGCCACCCCCGATCCGTTGTGTATTGAGCTATTGGAAAATCAACGACAAATCCGTCGGTTTTGTCGTCCATTTAATCCCCAAACGGGTTTGGGTGAGTTTGTAGAACAGTCGGTTGCACAATAAACCGACCGCATGAGGAATAGGATTGATG
>CALFYA010000037.1 GCA_937952925.1 uncultured Moraxellaceae bacterium | reverse complement strand
ATCATCAGTTTGGCTACTGCTCAGCACCAACTGCGAAATCGCTGCAATCGATGCCAGCGCCTCGCCGCGAAACCCAAGCGTCGAAATCGCGGCAAGCTGTTCGGCGGTTTTGATTTTACTGGTGGCATGGCGTAGCAGTGCGAGTGGCAAATCATCAGGATGAATACCACCGCCATTGTCGAGTACATCAATCAGGGTGGTACCGCCTTGCTCAATGCGCACCTCAATCCGTGTCGCACCGGCATCGAGGGCGTTTTCCAGCAACTCTTTGACAATCGACGCCGGACGCTCGACCACTTCACCCGCAGCAATTTGGTTAGCCAGTTGCGCAGGCAGCAGTGCAATCCGTCCAGCATGTGCCGTGCGTTCGCGGTTGAGCAGCTCGTTTTGCATGATTTAGCCTTGTTGCAGGGCGTCGAGTGCCTGCTGTCCTTGTGCACTTTGCGCGTGGATCTGCAACAACCGTGATTGATCAGGCTGTGTGGTCAGTTCAATCCGCCAATCCGCCGGTGGCACAATCGGCTCGCCTTTTTGCGGCCATTCAATCAACAGTAATGCCTGTGGATCATCCAAATAATCGCGCATGCCCATCAGTTCTAGCTCATACGGATCGGTCAAGCGATATAAATCAAAATGGTAGACCGGATGGGTGAGTTGATACGGCTCCACCAGTGTATACGTCGGGCTTTTGACATTGCCTTGATGACCTAAGGACTGCAACCAATGACGGGTCAAGGTGGTTTTACCTGCTCCCAGATCTCCCACCAAATACACCACCCCCGCAGGGAGCACCTGCGCCAAACGCGCCGCACAGCGCTGGGTGGCGGTTTCATCGGGTAATGGGGTTGACCATGTGGCAGACATCAGACACATCCTCAAACTTGAACTGGGCAAATCAGGCGCAGATGATAGCACTGTTTGTCCAAACGCATCGCATCACGCCAAGCCGACGTGTCGATGCAGCGACCACTGTTGACCAATAGGAATATCGACATGAATGCGTGGCTATGGCTGATTTTGGCTGGACTGTGTGAAGTGGTCTGGGCAGTTGCCATGAAATATACCGATGGGTTTAGTCGATTGTGGCCGTCTGTGCTGTGTATCGTGTTTATGGTGCTGTCGGTGTATGGCCTTGCGATTGCTCAAAAAACCTTGCCCTTGGGTACCAGCTACGCCGTATGGGTCGGCATTGGCATTGTGGGAGCCAGTCTGTGCGGCATGATCTTATTCGCCGAACCCAAAACCTTGATTCGTTTTGCTTGTATTGGACTGATCCTGTTGGGCATTATTGGCCTCAAATGGAGCGCCGAATAATGCCAAAAATACACCTATTGATGCTCAGTGCGTTGCTGCTCAGTGCTTGCCAATCACGGCCTACTACCCCAACAGTCGAGCCACTCGATTATCAACCGATCCAACTGGCATGGTATGAAGGACTCGATTGGCTCCAACAACGCGATCCACGCGTGATCTTGGTTGAGCCTTCGCCCCTTGCGACTTATCTAAAACCGAGCCTCAACAGCCAAGATCCGATGGGACTCTCTGGCTTGATTGCAAGCGCAGCCAACACTCAAGGCTATCGCTATCGCGCGGATCAAATCCTGCCTGTGGTCAAAAAGTATCGTCAAGATCAAGGCAAAACCAGTCTGGCACACATCAAACAAATGCTGACCGCCCTCAAGGTACCTGCTCAAGCCTACCAAATGTATGATCCTGTCATGCTGGCTGAGCAGCCCGCGCTCGGTATCAGTATCACGCCATCGGCATATCGCACTTTTCATGTCATACGCATCCATGCAGGCCAATCTGTTGATGCGTTCTTTGCTGATGGTAAAACCTATCGCATGCCGATTGAGGTGTTTGCCCACACCTATCGCAATCAGCCGATTGTGTTAATCCCTGCAAAATCACCATAACCACTGGTCTAAAAACGCCTGTATCGTCGGTGCTTTGTCATTACAATGCAGGGGCAAATCTGGGATGAGCAAGTATCATGAGCAAGACAGCGGTCTATCAATTACGTTTGGACGAGCAAGAAAAACAAGAGGCTTTTGCCGTCCTCGCCGAGCTTGGCATTAGCCCTGCCCAAGCCATTCGGGTGTTTTTACGCCAAGTGGTGGCGACTCGCTCTATTCCATTTCAGATCGAAGCCGCTGTACGCACCCCGATTGCACCAACCCCCGCCGTGATCGCCCCCAGCGTTTCACCCAAACCACTAGCTGAACACGATGTTTTTGATCGTTTGGATGGCTTATTCAATGGCTTAGATCAGTAAGGTTGATTGACCAAACCAATCAAAGCGATTGGCGAAAAACATCATCCCACAAAATCAATAAAAATCATTTTGTTATGATGTTTTTATCAAAAGCCGAACAAACGCTAGTATTTTAATGCGCTGGCTTTATCGGCTTGTTTGACAAAGCAACTACAACTGTACGCCAAAGATTTTTAGATCTGAGCAATCAGCGCTTTTTCATCATCTAAACTCATTATTTGAAAACAGAAAAACTATTCTGCCTATCAGTGCACAAAATGGCTAATCAGCGACCCACTACCCGAATTGAATCCGAACAAACGATCAACCTAGTATGTGGTTCTAAGCTGATGTGTTGGGTATCACATCTATGGTGCTTTGCGCCCTGATCCCAACACATCGACGTCTCGGCTCGCATAGCTTGACTGTATTGAGCAAACCCTCAATCTGCCCCCTAGAGCGTGCTTGCCCATCGTTTATATGAGGTCTCCTCCATGATCGCAGCCACCCTGAAAAGCTCCGTGTTTGACAAGTTGAAGTTCAACAAATACGCCAAAGTGTCTGACTTTGTAAACGCAGGCCCGATGCCGATTCGTCACTTCAACTTCAAGTTTGACCCCAAAACCCTCGACACCAAATTTTATATGCAAAAAGAATGGGCAAGCGCCTATTTCGCAGCATTGTCGATCTTTTTGACCTATGGCGAAGAGTTGGTGATTGAAACCGCTCGTTATCATCGTGATTTCATCAAAGATCCCGTTCTCAAGCAACGCATCACTGCACTGATTGGTCAAGAAGCACTGCACTCCAAGATCCACAACGAATACAACGACATCATGATTCCGCACAACGTGCCGGTGCAGTTGTAAGATCGGAAGAGCGTCGTGTAGGGAAAGAGTGTCTTCGCC
>CALFYA010000036.1 GCA_937952925.1 uncultured Moraxellaceae bacterium | reverse complement strand
TGTCATCGACGCCCAAGCTTTTGAGCACAAAGGGCAGCACGTCTGGAGACTCATGCGTGACCGCTTCACGGATCATTTGCGAAGGGGCATGGACGAGCTTGGCCGTGAGTATTTGTGATAAACGTTCAAGGACATCATCGGCTGATTGTCCTTGCAGTAAAGCTTGTTTGGCTTTATCGAGTTCTTGTTGGCGCAGTTGCTCGGCGTGTTGTCGGTATTGTGCAATCGATGGGCCAACCTGACGGGTGCGCTCTTGTACAACCACCTGTAAGGCCAATTGACTGACCATCACTTCGGCTTCAAGCGCGGCTTGGCGGCGCTGTGCCAAGTTGCCTTCAATCACTTTTTGTAGATCATCGACGGTATACAAATACACGTCGTCGAGTTGACCGATATTTTCATCAATATCGCGAGGGACTGCCAAATCTACCATCAGCATCGGTTGATAGCGGCGCTTTTTGAGGGCAGCTTTGACCTCCGTGATATGAATCACACTGTGCAAGCTACCGGTACAACTCGACACAATATCGGCACGCGAGAGCACAGTAGCGAGTTGATCAAACGGGATAACCTCAACTGCCACCCGCGCCGATAGCTCTTGTGCCAAGTGCTGCGCACGCTCAGGGCTGCGGTTGCAGATCAAAATTCGCCCCACGCCTTGCTCGGCCAAATGGCGACCAACGAGGGTATTCATCTCGCCTGCCGCCACTAACAGCGCGGTGGTGTCTGGCAAATGACTAAACACTTGGCGTGCCAGCTGTACCACGGCAAAGCCCATCGACACCGCTTGCGAGCCTACGGCAGTTTCGGTACGGACTTTTTTGGCGGCATTAAAGGCTTGCTCAAACAATCGGGTTAACGCAGGCGTCACCGATCCGGCATCACGCGACAGTTGCAGGGCATTTTTGACTTGTCCCAAAATTTGCGGTTCACCGAGCATCATCGAATCAAGACCACTCGCCACCCGCATCAAATGCGTTAACGCAGCCTCATCCGCATGTGCATAGACATGTGGGGTCAATTCGGTTAATGCTAAGCCGCGTGAGTTCGCCAGCCATGCAGTCAAGGCAGCAGGCTGGTCGGTAAGCGCATACAATTCTGTCCGGTTACAGGTCGACAAAATGACCAGATCGCTGAGGTGGCACTGGCCACACGCCTCTTGTAGTGCAAGCGCTAAACGCTCTGGCACAAACGCGACGCGCTCGCGTAGTGCCACAGATGCTGTCGTGTGGTTGATGCCCAGCGCAAAGAAACCCATCTTACGTCTATTGCTGCTGGCAAATTGTGATATTGTGCGATATACGCTGCACAAACACAAACCCTCTGATGACAAGCTAGGAGGTCTTTTGCTCCTTTCGCGTCCTAGTTGGCACATTCGACGGCCTCGCCTTGCGCCGATGCTGCTGTTGGTCTGTCTGTTGTCAAGTTCTGTACAGGCTCGTTCGGGTTTTCTTCCTTTATTGACGGCTGAATTTGCCTTGCAGCGCGGTCACACCCAAACGGCGTTACGTTTATATCGCCAAGAAGCCCTGCAAAGTCACTCTCCACTGGTGCTAGAACGTGCATTGACCGTCACCATGCAGGCTGAGCAGTTTGACGACAGTATTGCAATTGCCGAACATTGGACAAACATTGATCCCAACCACGTCCCTGCATGGTTTTATTTGGCACATTTGGCACTGCGTCAACACGATTATCCACTGGCAGCACAAACCCTTGATCAAATTTTGCGCTACGATCCCGATGCAGCCCTCGATCGAATTTTGGTCGGCATTTATCCCGACAATGCCACAGATCGTGATGCGCTGTTGGCAGCACTGAGCAGTATTGATAGTCGGCACAATCCATCGCTCTTGGTGATGACCGCAGGTCTCTTAGCGCAAAGCGGACAACTTGATGCAGCCTTAGCCAAGGTCGATCAAGCGCTCAGCACTCGCCCCACCGTCACGGCCTTTATTACCCTCAAAGCCAATATCATGCTACAACAGCAGCGCTTTGCTGAGGTCAATCAATGGCTCAGCTTACAAGTGCGCAAACAACCCAACAACAAGAGTCTGCGGTTGTTTGAGGTACGCCACTTGCTCAACCAGCAAGCACAAGCACAAGCCCTCAAACGTCTCGATCAAATGGCTCGCACATGGCCGCAAGATGGCGAAATTTTCTTACTCGCCGCATTGGTCAGCATTGACCAACAACGTAGTCTGGACGCCGAAAAATACTTACTACAGCTGCTGACGCAAGATGCTTATGTCGATCAAGCCTATTATTATTTGGGCATCAATGCCGAGCGCCTGAATCGGACAGAAGTAGCCGAAGCTTATTTTCAAAAAGTGCAAAGTGACGATTTGTATCGCAAAGCCCAAAAGAAACTGGCCTTGCTGCGTGTCAGCACTGGACGCTTGGATGTTGCCCTGTCGGCCTTAACCCAAGAGCGCGTGGATCATCCTGATCAAGCAGTGTTTTTGTATCTTCTGCAAGCCCAGCTGCTGCGTGAAAGCCAACAAAAAATCCTTGCACGCCGGATTCTCGACGAAGCCTTGGCAAGCCACCCCGAAGAGCCTGAGCTGATTTATCATCGGATTTTGGTGCTGCCACCGAGCGAAAACCTCTTGATGGAAGCTGAGCTTGAGCGGCTGTTGGTGCTTGAACCGGATAATCCCACCTATCTCAACGCCTATGCGTTTGCATTGGCCGAACAAAATCGTCGTTTGGCGGATGCACGGATTTTGGCCGAACGCGCCAATAGTTTGATGCCCAACCAAGCGCCGATTTTGGATACGTTGGGTTATGTATTGCTCAGACAAGGTGAATATAGCGAAGCGGCCAAAATCCTCAAAACCGCCTACCAACGTGATCAAAGCTTGAATATTGGACTACGCCTAGCGGATGCCTTAAACTTAAGTCAACAATATGCAGACTATCAGCAACTGTTTAAAGAGTTGCAGCAACGCTACGCTGGCGACCCGCG
>CALFYA010000035.1 GCA_937952925.1 uncultured Moraxellaceae bacterium | reverse complement strand
ATCGTCTAAAAAATCGTCTATGTCGCGACCACGACTGAAACGTCAACAGACCCTAAACTGCGCTCAACCCTGAGCGCAGCATTTGAGAATAATCATGTTTTATCGTCGTTTACTGTTTTGGATGATGGCTTTAGGCTTGATGACAGGCACTTTTGTCTCTTGGAAACACTTGCCTTTTTTTCAAAAAAAGCAACCTGCCACAGGCCACACTCAAGTGACGGTTTACCAATCAACCGGCAAAGCAGGCGAAGTGGCGTTTTCAGACCGCCCCCAAGAGGGTTTTCCTCGTGTGGTTGATACACGCCAAGGCACGACCTATGCGTCAACCTATCATGGTCAAGTGCCACAGACGGCTTCAGTGACTTACAATGCACCAAACCCACATCATGCAGCGCTTGATCCTGTCCGGCATTTGCGCCATGAAAATTTAAAAACGCAACAACACATGATCGAAGCACGCGAACGTCAACTGATGGAAGCGACCGGTCAAACCCATTAGAGCACGCAAATTTTGTACAACTAAGCCTTGCACAAAATCCAAACATTCAAATTGTGGTCACAACTCGGTTATACTATTCGGTTAAACCGACTTGTGAGGCCACCATGCTGACCATCGTACAAGAAGCCCTGACCTTCGATGACGTCTTGCTGCTTCCCGCCTTTTCCAACGTCTTGCCCAAAGACGTGTCGCTCAAAACTCGCCTGACCCGTGGCATTGAGCTGAACATTCCACTGGTGTCTGCCGCGATGGACACCGTGACCGAAGCACGGATGGCGATTGCGATTGCACAAGAAGGTGGCATTGGCATTTTGCATAAAAACATGGACATCGCCGCACAAGCAGCCGAAGTGCGTCGGGTCAAAAAATATGAAGCTGGAATGGTCAAAGACCCGATCACAGTCAGCCCTGATCTGACTGTGGGTGAGTTGCTCGCACTCACGCAAGCCCATCGCATTAGTGGTGTGCCTGTGGTGCAAGGTGATCAAGTGGTGGGGATTGTCACCAGCCGTGACATGCGTTTTGAAACCAACCTTGAGCAGCCGGTCAGCAACATCATGACCCCACAAGGTCAACTGGTTACCGTGCGTGAAGGTGAATCCAACGACGTGATCAAAGCTTTGTTGCATCAACACCGGATCGAAAAAGTCTTGGTGATTGGTGACAACTACCAATTGAAGGGCTTGATCACCGTCAACGATTTTCGCAAAGCCGAACTGTACCCGAATGCCTGTAAAGACGACTTGGGTCGCTTACGTGTGGGTGCAGCGGTGGGCACGGGTGCGGAAACGCCTGAGCGTGTGGCCGCATTGGTGGAAGCCGGTGTCGATGTGTTGGTGGTGGATACCGCGCATGGTCACTCCAGTGGTGTGATTGAACGCGTGCGCTGGGTCAAGCGTGAATTTCCCAATATCCAAGTGATTGGCGGCAATATCGCCACTGGTGATGCTGCGTTGGCATTGCTGGATGCTGGCGCGGATGCGGTCAAAGTGGGCATTGGCCCCGGCTCGATTTGTACCACCCGTATTGTGGCGGGGATTGGTGTGCCACAGATTTCTGCCATCGACAATGTCGCGCGTGCACTCAATGAGCAAATCCCCCTCATCGCTGATGGTGGCATTCGCTTCTCTGGCGATGTGGCGAAGGCGATTGCCGCAGGCGCCAGCTGTATTATGGTCGGCTCCTTGCTGGCAGGGACTGAAGAAGCACCGGGTGAAGTCGAGTTGTTCCAAGGTCGCTACTACAAAGCCTATCGCGGCATGGGCAGCCTTGGCGCCATGGCACAGCGTACCGGTTCGTCCGACCGTTATTTCCAAGATGCCAAAGATGGAGTTGAAAAACTCGTCCCTGAAGGCATTGAAGGTCGTGTGGCCTACAAAGGCCCAATGAGTGGCATTATCCATCAGTTGATGGGCGGCTTGCGTTCGTCGATGGGCTATACCGGTTCGCCGGATATTGCCACCATGCGCAGTGAGCCAAAGTTTGTCAAAATCACCGCAGCAGGCA
>CALFYA010000034.1 GCA_937952925.1 uncultured Moraxellaceae bacterium | reverse complement strand
GACAACACAAATTTCCGAAGATATTGACAAACGATACTCCAGCTTTCCTGAAACGATTACTAGTTTTTTGATGACACAAGACCAAAAAACCTTGATTGTGATTGGTGCAAAAAATCACTTTTTTCTCAATCTAACGCCTCAAATGAAAGCAATTTTGCAACATCCCGCTCGACCAAAGATGAAAGCGGACTTTGACGGTTTAAGGATTTATTGGAATCAAACCGTGATTGGCAAATATAATGTTGAAATTGACCACACTCAGTGGCAATTGCTCCCAACAGCCCAGCAGATCAATCTACAACAACTTGGTTTTCAATACTCAAAAAATCATCAAGCATATGTACTGACCGGACAACTCTCCGGTAAGCGTTATGGTGCAGGTGGCTTCAAACTACCACCTCGCTTAGGAGCCTTCAATAAACCATATGAAATCAGCGTTTTTTATGAGTATCCCCCCAAAGGGCAAATCGCTGAGCAAATTATCGCAACACCTATTGGCATCATCGGTGACAGTATTTTTATTGCAGGGGCACTCGCCGCCGCACCGATTGCTTTACCAATTGCAGGGTTGTACATGCTGTTTGATTAATTTGCACCAAAGACTATCTATTGTGAAGATTTGGAGCGTGTGTCTGACACACTCCAAAATCTTCTGCATTTTTTATTTTTTTGCAATTGGCTGAGCGACTGCTCATAAATCCTGAGTTGTCAATACACGCGGCTGATACGGCTTGATATCCCCTGCTCGCTTGAGTCGCTCGATTTGATGGATAAATACCTCAGGGTGCTCAATCGTCAGCCCTCGAAAATCAGCAATACGATACTGCCACCACTCCAACGCGAGTAGGCGCTGCCGAATATCTTCTGGAAAACGCCATTTGATATGGCGAGCAGGATTCCCACCGACAATTTCATAGGGTTGCACATCTTTGACAACGACGGAATGTGCGGCAATCACTGCGCCCGTACCAATCTTGATATGTGGCGAACATTTGACATGGGCACCAATCCAGACATCATGACCAATCTCAAGCACTTGCCGATGCGGTGCAACGAGCGCGCGAGTATCAAATTGTTCTTGATCAAAAATACAAAAGTTTTTGTCATAAGAAAAAGATGATGAGCTGATCCAATCGTAAGGATGTCGCACCCCTAGCACCCCCACCCCCTTGGCGATCGAACAATAACGCCCGATCCGTGTACTCATGGGAAACGATGACCATGTATAACTAAACGCTCCCATAGAAAACAGCGTATTGCCGGTCAAAATAGCAACATTTTCTTCGAGTTGTAACTTGGGACTGAGCTCTATTTCATCAGTATCTTGATGACGCTCTTTCCATCCTTTGACCGAAAAAGCCACTCGATGCTGACGTAAACACGCTTTGATGTCTTGATACATCAGTTTCATTGAGCGAACTCCAGATGGTCAAAAAAAAGCCAAGAACTGATGTTCTTGGCTTTGGATGGTCAATCCTTATTTGCCGTAGCGATTGACCATTTTTTCTAGCGAGATCGGATTGATCTTGCTCGCTTGACCGGCAGTACCAAACGCTTCATAACGCGCCACACAAATCTCTTGCATCGCGGTCACGGTCTTGGCAAAGAATTTACGTGGGTCAAACTCTGCTGGATTTTTGGCCATTTCACGGCGCATCGCCCCAGTCGATGCCAAACGCAAATCGGTATCGATATTGACTTTGCGCACGCCATATTTGATCGCTTCAACGATCTGCTCAACCGGCACACCATAGGTTTCTTTGATGTCGCCGCCAAATTCGTTGATGATCGCCAGCCAATCTTGCGGCACGCTGGAGGAGCCGTGCATCACCAAGTGGGTGTTGGGGATCGCCGCATGGATCTCTTTGATGCGGTCAATCGCCAAAATATCACCAGTGGGTGGGCGGGTGAATTTGTACGCCCCATGACTGGTGCCAATCGCAATCGCCAGTGCATCGACGCCAGTATCAGTCACAAATTGCTTGGCTTCTTCGACGCTGGTCAACAGCTGGCTATGGTCGAGTACGCCTTCTGCGCCCACACCATCTTCTTCGCCCGCCATACCAGTCTCTAAGCTACCCAAGCAACCGATTTCGCCTTCGACCGAGACACCGCACGCATGCGCCATCTCAACGACTTGGCGAGTCACACTGACGTTGTAATCATAATCAGTTGGGGTTTTGCCGTCTGCACCCAACGAGCCATCCATCATCACCGATGAGAAGCCCATTTGGATCGAACGCTGACACACCGCAGGGCTGGTGCCATGATCTTGGTGCATCACCACAGGAATATGCGGCCACTCTTCGATGGCAGCCAAAATCAAATGACGCAAGAATGCAGAACCTGCATATTTACGTGCGCCAGCAGAGGCTTGCACGATGACAGGCGAATTGGTTTGATCAGCCGCCAACATGATGGCACGCATTTGCTCAAGGTTATTCACGTTGAACGCAGGAACACCATAATTGTGCTCCGCTGCGTGATCTAGCAGCTGGCGCAAAGAAATAAGGGCCATAGGTCTCTCCCAAAAGTGGCGACATTCTACCTTGAGTCGTGTTGAAAATCAGTGTTGATCAGCAGCTTTTGTTTTGATTTTTCGCACCCACAAAAAACCCCGCATCGGATGCGGGGTCGTTGTTCAACCACAACCAACGCTTAGTTTTTGTTGGCGTCAGCGGCTTGCGCCTTTTCTTCAGCGGCATTGGCATCTGCTTTGGCCGCAGCCGCCGCAGCTGCATCGGCCGCCGCGTTGGCTGCATCAGCAGTCGCATCAGCCGCTTGAGCACTGGCATTTGCCGCAGCATCGGTGACAGCATCGGTTGCATTGATCGCTGCACCCGCAGCAACAGCACCCGCAGTCTTGGCAGCATCTGCTGTAGCGTCGGCTGCATTTTCAGCGGCTTGTGCGGCGGTATCGGCTGCTTTGGCGGCGTCTTGTGCCGCAGAATCAGCAGTCGCTTCTGCTTTTTCTTGGGTTTTTTCGCTACACGCTGCCAACGACAGCGGAACGGCCAATGCAGCAGCAATCAATAATGCGTGTTTCATACCATCACCTCAGGGTTGTTTAGATACGTTTTACGCTGTATATCGCTCCTCGAGTACAGCCACTGCTGGTAATACTTTGCCTTCTACGAATTCGAGGAATGCACCACCACCAGTTGAAATATAGCCAATCCGATCCGTCACGGCATATTTGTCAATCGCGGCCAGCGTATCACCGCCCCCTGCGATGGAAAAGGCAGAACTGTCGGCAATTGCTTGTGCAAGTGTTTGTGTTCCGTGACCAAATTGATCCACTTCAAACACACCGACAGGGCCATTCCACAAGATGGTTTTGGCACTTTTGAGTAGCTCCGCAAAGCGTTCGGCGGTCTTGGGGCCAACGTCCAAGATCATGTCGTTGTCGGTGATGTCTTTTACATCTTTTACAATTGCAGACGCTGCATTGACAAAAGCCATAAAGTCGCCGTCGAGATTGCTGGTATCAGCGACGACCACATCGACAGGCAGTGGCACATCGACTTTGGCAGCAATTGCTTTAGCGGTGTCGATCAAGTCAGCTTCACACAGCGATTTGCCCACGTTGTAGCCTGCTGCCGCCAAGAAGGTGTTGGCAATGCCACCGCCCACGATCAATTGATCACAAATGGTCGAGAGCGAGTTGAGCACATCAAGTTTGGTCGAGACTTTGGAGCCAGCCACAATCGCAACCATTGGGCGATCAGGTGCTTGCATCGCGCGGCCAAGTGCATCAAGTTCAGCTGCAAGCAATGGGCCTGCGCAAGCAATCTTGGCAAATCGTGCCACACCTTCGGTCGAGCCTTCAGCGCGGTGTGCAGTACCAAACGCATCCATCACAAACACGTCAGCGAGTGCAGCATATTTTTGGGCAAGCTCAGGATTGTTTTTCTTTTCGCCTTTGTTGAAGCGGACGTTTTCAAGCAGCACCACTTGGCCTTGTGCCACGTCTACCCCATCCAAATAATCGGTTTTGAGTTCGACGGGTTGACCCAAGGCATCGCTCAAATAGGCCGCAACCGGTGCCAATGAATTTTCGGCGGAGGCTTCGCCTTCGGTGGGACGACCCAAGTGCGAACAGACAATCACTGCTGCGCCTTGTGCCAAGGCTTGCTTGATGGTTGGCAGTGCGGCACGCAAACGGGCATCACTGGTGATTTTGCCGTTTTTGACAGGAACGTTGAGGTCTTCACGAATCAAGACACGTTTGCCATTCAAGTCTTGGTCGGTCATTCGCAGAAAATTCATGGTGGGCGCTCTATAGGCTGTCAATCTCGGGGGCGGATTTTAAAGCAAAAACGCGTGTTGCACAGATGAAAGTCGAGTCCGAAGTGATTTTTTGGCAAAAAAAAAGCGCATCAGCGATGCGCTATGGTCACAAGTTGTACCAAGCGTTGCGTCTTTAGTGAGACGCACTGATGATGATGGTGAGCATTCTCAGTTGCTTCACTCAATGGTTGGGCAGTTGGTGCAACAGCTGGTTGCGTACCAGCTCAAGGGTCATTTTCAAATGATTCAGATCATCTGATTCATAGCCCAAGATACACTGCACTTGTTTGGGAATGTCGGCGGCGGCGATTTGCAGACGACGACCCGCTTCAGTCAGGTCAATTTCACGCAGACGTTCATCGTGGATGGCACGTTTACGAATCAACAGCCCCATTTGCTCCAAGCGCTTGAGCAAAGGTGTGAGGGTGGCCGAATCCAAAAACAACCGATCACCAATTGCATTGACACTTAAGCCTTGTTTTTCCCACAACACCATCATCACGAGGTATTGGGGATAGGTCAGGTTAAATGGCTCAAGCAAACGGCGATAAAGGCGATTCATGGCAAGACTTGCCGAATACAGCGCAAAACACGATTGTTGCTCTAGGCGTGGGAGCGCGGAATTTTGCGCGCTGCATGGCGTCGATGCTCGATCCTGAGCATCCGCAGCAAACATAGTTGCATCCATAATACATCTCTCGACAGCAGACGCCCCAAACTAGGCTGAAGAAGATGTACTGTCAAGTACAGTTCAGTCACTCAATTGAATCAAAATGTCATCGTCAGACATAAAAACCCACAGTACGCTCAGTTTGTCACCAATTTCGCTCTTGAAGGGAATTTAAGAAATGTCGCTCAATCTTGCTACTCAAGTTACAGAACTGATTCGCCAAGGTCTGCCGGTTGCTCAAGACAGTGGTTTTTTTGTCCAATCTGTTGACCTACCGCAGGTCACCTGCTGCCTGCCTTATCAAGCCGATCAAATCCGGCCGGGTAATACCCTATCTGGGCCTACGTTGATGACCCTTGCTGATGCGACCATGTATGCACTGATCTTGGCACTTGATCCAACCCAACTCATGGCGGTCACTCATGATTTGCATATTCACTTTTTGGCACGCCCTGCCCCGCAAGATTTGACCGCAACAGCTACGCTCCTCAAAGCAGGCAAACGCTCGGTGGTGATGCGGGTGGATATTTTTAGTGGGGAAAAACTGGTGGCGCATGCGACAGGTAGCTATGCCAAAGTTAGCGCTTAAAACGCACCAGATAGACTTGTGCAGGACTATCGAGAGTATTGAGTACTTCAATCATGAGCTGTAAGGCACGATCATCGCCAATCCCACCTGTACCTGCACCAATCAAAGGAAAGGCGACGGATCCAAACCCATGTTGATCGACCAATTGCATGGCCGAACGAACCGATGCTTGAATTGATGCAGGAGATGCTGTCCACCACATACTAATCCCTGCAACATGGATGATGGCACGATACGGTAGCTTGCCTGCACCGGTGAGCACCGCCTGACCCAGCGGAATAGCCCCCAATCTCCCCAACTCGATAAAGGGCTGATACCCTGCTCGTTTTTTGATTGCACCAGATACACCTTGGGGCAGTAGCAACCACCACGGGATGATATTTCGATTCCATGCATTGACAATAACATCAACCGGTTGCTCGGTAATATCACCATCGACAATCTGGTAGCG
>CALFYA010000033.1 GCA_937952925.1 uncultured Moraxellaceae bacterium | reverse complement strand
ATCAGATTGTCGGAGCAACCTATACCGACGCCGATGAATCGGGTGATGCGCATCGCTTTACCCAAAATTTGGCGGCGCTGTGTGCGCAAGCAGGCGTACAGTTCTTGTATGAGCATCAGATCGAGCGCTTGGAGATGCACGATTGGCAGATCACGGGCGTCAAGGTCAAAGATGCGCAAGGCCAGCCGCACACGCTCAAAGCCGATCGTTATGTGCTGTGTTTGGGCAGCTATAGCCCGCTGCTGACCCGACCATTGGGCATGAATTTGTTGATTTATCCGGCCAAAGGCTATTCAGCGACCTATCCGGTGATCAACCCAAGTGCTGCACCACAGGTCAGTATGACCGATGATGAGTTTAAGCTGGTGTTTTCGCGGCTCGGCAATCGATTGCGTGTAGCAGGTACGGCAGAGATGAACGGCTACAACACCGAATTGAATACGGTACGTTGTGAAGCCATCACCCGCCGCGTCTTACAAATCTGCCCCGATGCGGTGGATGTGTCTGGGGTGCAATATTGGACTGGACTACGCCCTGCCACGCCGTCCAATGTGCCGTATATTGGGCAATCTCCGATCAAAAACCTGTATCTCAACACAGGACATGGCACGCTAGGCTGGACACATTCGTGTGGTTCGGGACAGGCGCTGGCGCATCTGGTGGCAGGTCTCAAGCCTGAAGTAGATTTTGCGTTTATTGGGACAGCCTAAACTGACTATGATTGATTTGATTCCAGCAAAAGCGGGAATGACTGAAATTTTTCTAAGCCTTATTCCTGAACCTCACCCCAACCCTCTCCTTGACAAGGAGAGGGAGCGACCCAGCCTACCCATTAATCCTGCACCAATCGCTCCGCCGGAAACACCGCGGTAAACGTCGAGCCTTTGCCCACCGTTGAGCTAATTTCCAAATGCGCATCATGCTGCATCAACACATGCTTGACGATAGCCAGTCCCAAGCCTGTGCCGCCAGTTTCACGGCTACGCCCGCTATCCACCCGATAAAAACGCTCGGTGAGGCGTGGAATATGCCGCGCATCAATCCCAATCCCAGAATCGGTCACCGAAAAATAGCCTTGTTTGCCATCATCCCACCAGCGCAAGCTGACTGTGCCGCCTTTGGGCGTGTACTTGATCGCATTGGTGACCAAGTTACTCAGCGCACTGGCAATTTCTTGCTCTGCACCGAGCAAATTGCTGTGGCTGTCGATATCGACATGCAAACTATGCCCAAAATCGGCGTTGTAGGCTTCAGCATCGGCAAACAACTGACTCATCAGGCTCGGCATATCAATAATTTGCCGATTGGCACGAATGCCTTCGTTTTCAAGCCGTGACAACAACAACAAATCATTGACCAGACTATTCATCCGGCGCGCTTGCTGTTGCATTTGGCTTAAACCACGCCGAAAGCGCGGATTGAGATCATCCAAATCCAGATAAGTTTCAAGGTAGCCGGACAACACGGTCAGTGGGGTGCGCAGCTCATGCGACACGTTGGCGACAAAATCCTTACGCATCTGCTCAAGGTTATGCAAACGGGTAATGTCGTAGGCCACCATGATGCGGTCGTTTTGCCCAAAGCGGGTCAATTCACATTGCAAAAAACGACCGGCCTGCACCCAAGACGCGAGTTTGACGCCTTCGCCGTACTGTTCTTGCTCAAAATAACGGGCAAACTCAGGGCTACGGATCAGGTTTAAAATATTGCGGCCTTGATCACCCGCCTTAAAACCCAGCAAGCGCTCCGCTGCCGGATTCCACCATTCAAGCAAACACTGCCGATCAATCAACACCACCGCTTCATCAAGTGCCGATACCGACGCCCGCGCCCGATCCATGATGCTAATCAGGTTTTCACGCGCACGGCGTTCGCTGACTTGGATACGATAAATATTATAGACCAGTGCTGACCATACGCCCTTGAGATCTGGCGGTAAGTCATTGGGATGAAAACGAATCCAGCGATACAACTGATACAGTGCACGCCATTGCAACCACAAAAACACCAGCAATCCGAGGATAATTCCACTCCACGGAAAGCCCAATATCCAACCGAGACCACCGCACAACAGCAGCAACCCCATCAGGCGACCAAAGTCTTCCTGTACAAAACCAAGCAGAGAGGTCTGCGAGTCAATCATGCCGCAGTTCCATCCAAGGGTGAGCCATCAACATATCTCACCTAGTCGGCACGCACATCAACACGCGTCGAAAAACGATAGCCGGTACCACGTACCGTTTGCACAAACCGATCAAAACCATGTGGCTCCAGCACTTTACGCAAACGACGGATATGCACATCAATGGTACGGTCTTCCACATACACATTGCCGCCCCATACCTGATCGAGCATTTGAGTACGGGTATAGACACGCTCCGGATGGGTCATAAAAAATGCCAGCAGCCGGTATTCGGTGGGTCCCATCTCAAGGGTATTACTGCCCACCGTGACCCGCTGACCCACCGGATCTAAAATCAAGCCATCGGCTTCAATCGGTTTATCGCCCGACAATGCACTAGAGCGGCGCAGCACTGCCTTGATCCGCGACACCAGCTCACGGGTGGAAAACGGCTTAGTCATATAATCATCCGCACCGGCATCTAAGCCTTGGACTTTATTATCTTCTTCACCGCGTGCCGTTAGCATAATCACCGGAATTTCAAGCAAGGATTCATCACGCTTCAGACGGCGACACAAATCAATTCCGCTCATGCCATTGGGCAACATCCAATCGAGCAACACCAACGCTGGACGTTGATCGACAATGATTTGGTGAGCTTGACGGGCGTCTTCTGCTTCTAGACACGCATAGCCTGCCAAATCGAGTGCCGTGTGGATCATTTCCCGAATGGGCATTTCATCATCAACAATCAAAATGCGGTCGTTTTTCATCAGATCTGTTTCCTGCATGAGATGCGACGGACAGCCACCGCATCGTTCAGTTATGACAGGTATATTACAAAGATGAATTGTGACGGTTTTATGGCATTTGCTGCCCTTTTATACACTTTAAGACAAGATTTCGTCTCGGTGTACACACATATTGCGTCGTTGCCCCTTGGCGGCGTACAAGGCTTGATCGGCGGCCAGCAACAGGGCGTGCTCATCTTCCATCTGTGCATTGAGGTTGGCAATGCCAATACTGACCGTAATACTGCCTGCATTAAAAATATGCCGCTCAATGGTACGACGCACCCGTTCAGCCACAATCCATGCTTCATGGATATCGGTTTGCGGCAACATCATCACAAAGGACTCACCGCCATAACGCGCCAGCTTATCGGAACGACGCCCCAAACTCTCTAAGACATGCGCCAGCTCACGCAGCAATTCATCACCAGCCAAATGACCATGTACATCATTAAACCGCTTGAAATGATCCACATCAATCAACAGCAGTGCCAAATGCTGTTGCTGTCGTTTGGTACGTTGTACCAATTCAATCAGCCAATCTTCAAGCGCCGCCCGATTGCCAATCCCTGTCAGTCGATCCACCAAGCACGCCGTGGCGAGCTGGTGGTTGGCATCTTCCAAATGGCGTTGATAGGCTTCTAATTTGCTCAAATAACGCTCTTGCTCATGCAAGGTTTTTTGTTGGATCACCCGATGATAATGCCGCAACTCCAACTGAGACATCACTTGGCGCGCCAACATACACAAGGCATCGGTGACTTCAGGGTTGAGATAACGTGGGCGCTGATCAAGTACACACAACGTGCCCAGCACATGATGCGACGCGGTCACGAGCGGAATCCCCAAATAAAACCGAATATGCGGTGCTTCGACCACCATCGGATTATCGGAGAACCGACTATCGACGTGGGCATCGGGCACCATCAGCGGCATATCGGGCTGATTGAGGGTATAGGCACAAAACGAGCACATGCGTGGGGTTTGTTGGATGCTTAAACCTTGTACCGATTTAAACCATTGTCGGTCGCGGTCGAGCAGTGAAATCAAGGCAAACGGCGTGTCTGCGATATAGCGTGCTAGGCTGGTCAGATCGTCAAAGGCTTGTTCGGGGGGCGTATCGAGGATGCGTAGATCGTATAGTTCGCGCAGACGTTCCGCTTCTTCATGATCCGATGATTTTAACCGTGCTTGTTCGATGGTCATTGTCGTGATTCCCTTGTAATTTGCTGTCTTTGCGCAGCAATTGATCGACAACGCAGCCGTTGTCTCCTTTGATCTTAATCCTTTTGATCGGATAGACAAGTCAAAAGATACACCCGATTGTGCAGATTGGTGAGCAAACGTATCTATTACAAAAGCACAAGATTTAAGTCTTTTGCTTCACCCGTTGCATCATATCCAAAAACGCGTGATAGACCATCTCACACGCCATCATCACATCGTCCATAGGCTCTTTAAAGCCGCCCATCACCCAGCGAATCGCGATATGGGTGACATAACCATTGAGACCGGTTGACACCAGCGACATTTGGGTATGGCTGCGGCTTTCGGTGGGCAGCATCAACATAATAAAGGCTTGGGTCATCCGGTCAAACCGTGCCACAGACTCTTTGATGGCATTGCCTTGCAGTTCATGCACCAAAATCGCATCGACAAATAAAATCCGCGCCATGCGTGGATCATTTTTCAGTGAGGTTAAAAACGCCTCAAGTCCTGCTTGTACCATTTTGCGCGGTTCAGCGGCTGCACTCATCATGGCGGCCATGATGTGCTTTTGCAGATTTTCAACCAAATGCAAATAAATCACCTTAAACAGCTCTTCGCTGTTTTTAAACGACTCATAAAAATAACGTTCGGTCAGCTTGGCCTCGGCGCACACATCACGCACGGTGACCGCAAAAAACCCCTGTGTGCCATACACCTGTAGCCCTGCTTCCATCAGGCGCTCACGACGTTCGCTTTGCCGCTCTTCTAAGCTCATGCCCCGAAAACTACGCCGACGCGCTGGCGGAGTGGGATTTTCCTCCGCCAAATTCGCCGCGCTGCTCTCGTTGGACTGCTGCATGATCGTTCCTGCCATCGTTGAGGGTCAAAATTCAAGGCATCATAACATGCAAATGTTGGTGCCGACGTTGTTGACATGAAGTATTGTCAACTTTATAGTCAGGCTCTCCACTCCAGTTGTTCGGCGTCTTGCGACACGTCTTGCTCAGGAATAGATTGATGAAAGATTTCAAAAACAAAGTGGCTGCCATTACTGGCGCAGGCTCAGGTATTGGTCAACAACTCGCGGTCTTGCTGGCCAAATCGGGCTGCCATTTGTCGCTGAGTGACGTCAATGAGCAAGGACTGGCCAATACGGTTGAGCTGACCAAAGGGACTGGCGTGACGGTCACCACCGCCAAAGTGGATGTGGCCAACCGTGAGCAAATGGCGGCATGGGCGCAGCAAACTGCCCAAGATCATGGCAAAGTGAATCTGATTTTCAACAACGCGGGTGTCGCATTGGGTAGCACCGTAGAAGGCATGAGCTACAGCGATCTTGAGTGGCTGATGGGCATCAACTTCTGGGGCGTGGTGTATGGCACCAAAGAATTCTTGCCGTTGATCAAAGCCACTCGCGATGGTCATATCATCAATATTTCCAGCTTGTTTGGTCTGACCGCACAGCCGACCCAAAGCGCCTACAACGCCAGCAAATTTGCGGTACGTGGCTTTACCGAAGCGCTGCGCCAAGAGCTGGACATGGAAAACTGCGGCGTGAGCGTCACTTGCGTGCACCCTGGTGGCATCCGCACCAACATCGCCAAAGCTGCCCGCATGAACGACAGCATCAAGTCGATTGGTATGGATCCTGAAAAGAGCATCAAGCAATTTGACAAACTGCTGCGCTGCCCACCTGAAGTCGCAGCACAAACCATTTTGAATGCCGTGCTCAACAACGACCGCCGCGTGTTGATTGGCAACGATGCCAAAGTGCTGGACGTGATCCAACGCATCCTGCCTACCGGTTATCAAAAACTGGTTAAAATGGGCAGCAAGTGGCAAGCGAATCGCTAAGCGGAGTCACAACAAAAAAGCCTGCATTTGCAG
>CALFYA010000032.1 GCA_937952925.1 uncultured Moraxellaceae bacterium | reverse complement strand
TCAAAGGATCGTCATGCATCGTCTGTTTATGGTGATTATGGTGGGGATTGCACTACTGAGTATTGCGATTCTCGTTTATCTATCACAAGCACCAAGTTCAGTAGATCAAGCGACAGACGCCCAAACCACCTCTACAACGTCGACATCTACACCCAAAGCTGATCTCGCCAAACAACGCGCCGAACTGATGAAAGCGGTCCCACATGTGCCCTTTGTGACCGGCCTTGAGCAGTTACCAGCATCTTTGGCAGGAACTGAAGTCGATGGCGAAATTTTGATTGATAGCCAGCAAAATCTGGTTGTGACTGGCCGTTTGCGGGATTTGTTTGATTATTTTTTGAACACCTTGGGTGAAGAAACCCTCCCCACGATTATCGACCGCATTCGCGCGTATGTGGCACACCGTGTGCCTGAGCCTGCCCAAAGTCAGACGCTCAAACTGCTTGATCAATATATTGCCTATCGACAAGCGGTTGAAAATCTTGGCATGAAAACCTCACCCAATGAAGCGTTTGATGTGGACGTGATCGAACGACTCAAGTCGCGTGAGATTGCACTGCGTCAGCAGTATTTTAGTACAGCAGAAATCGACGCATTTTTTGGGATGCAAGACGCGATTGATCAAAATGCGCTGGCAAGTCTGCGCGTACAGCAAAACCCTAATCTCAGTGCTGCCCAAAAAGCCGCGCAAATTGCGCAACTCCAAGCGCAACTCCCTGAAGAGGTGCAAGCACAGCTCAAGCCCACCCTGCAAATTGAGCAGCTCAATCAATTGACGGATGAGTGGAAACAGCGTGGGGGCAGTGCTGAAGAACTGCGCCAGATTCGTACCAATTTGGTCGGGGCGGAAGCCACACAGCGGCTTGAGGCGCTTGATCAAGAAGATGCAGCATGGCAACAACGGATTGATCAGTATTTGGCAGCACGCCAGCAAGTGTTGAATAACAAAGCTCTGAGTGAGGCGCAGCAACAAAACCAAATCAAGAGTTTGCAAAACGCCCAGTTTAATGACACTGAGCGGCTACGACTCAAAGCGTATGAGATGGGGCGTTAATCACATCGGGGGCATCGTGCGCACGGCGCACCCCCTACGATTTGGCTGCTTTCTTCGCTTGTGTCGCTTTGAGGGTGTGTATCAGCGGCTGAATATGATGGACATTCAGCACTTGCTTGGCGCGGGTGGTCGCCACATACAGCAGTCGTAATTCTTCTGCACCAATTTGCGCCTGACCTTTGACCACTTTGTAGTTGTAGTCATCTTCGATCAGTACTTTGTTCCATTCCAAGCCTTTGGCTTTGTGTGCGGTCGAAATCACATAATCCGCCGATTCAATCGGCACGACTTGGTGGAGGGCTTTTTTGAGGTTTTCAGCACCATGATCATCGACCAGTTTGACCAATGGTTTGATGTCGCTGCCATCATTGGTTTCGCAGTATTCATGCACTTCTTGCCAGTTGGAAAACCATGACAATTCGGGCACATCAAACACTTTTTTGCCGGTGCGTAGCGCAGTGGCTGCATCCACAAACTTCAGCAAACGGTCGGCATCCGCCTGCAATGCGACCTTATCGCCTTGCACGACACCTGCCATCAACAGCGACATGGCGCGGGCGTTGGTACGACACAGCACCGCATCTTTTTTGCGCATGATCGGGGTCAGATCAATCCGTGATTTTTGACTTGGTGTGCCATGCAGCGGGGTGGTTTCGCCAAGTTCACGCAAAAATACATTAGCCAAATCAGCCACGTCCTCACCAAACCGAAACGATTGGGTCAGGCGGGTTTCAGCCAAAGGCAGCTTTTGCATGGCATTGACCGCGCCACGCCATTGATAAATCTGCTGATGGGGATCGCCGACATAGATGACTTGAGCGCGTTTTTGTTGTAGCAAAATGCCGAGCATCAATGGGTCGGAGTCTTGCGCTTCATCAAACAAAATATAATCGACCGGAATAATCGGGTCAGACAGCGCCCACCGTTTGAGATAAATCTCATGGCTAATTCCAGCGCGGTGGCGCGGGTCAAGCGCGTCAATCCAGCGTTGCTCGACAAAGGGAAACAAATGCTCACGCACTTGGTCAGCATCATCGGGATGCAACCAGTCGGGCAAATCCAGATGACGCGGGGCAGGATGGCGGGCATTGGTAGCACAAAATTGACTGACCGCATTGCTGATCAGACTGGCTTGACGGCTGGGAGTCAGACTAAAAAACTCATAGCGTTTGCCCAGCATCCGGCGGATTTCAAGCGGTTCAAGGCGGTAGTCCTCCGCCAACCGCAAGGGCGACTGACGCGGCAAGCGCAGCTTGTCGGTGATTTGCCGATCCACATGTCGATAGGCCAACGAGTGAAAAGTACGGCAATCGACGCCTTGAGCAAATTTGCTGCGGGCTTCATCGGCGATGGCTTTGTTGAAGGCCAGATACAGCCCTTTTTGCTGGCGCAGCTGCTCGCTGATCAGTTGCAGGGTGGTGGTTTTGCCTGATCCGGCGTAGGCCATGACTTTAAATGACTCACCGCGTTTGGCCTGATCAATCGCGGCGAGCTGCTCATCAGTCGGCCTCACGTCGTTCTTTTTCAACAAAGCGACCAAAGAACAGGCCAAGCTCAAACAACAACCACATCGGTACAGCCAGCATGATCATCGATAAGCCATCGGGTGGGGTCACCACCGCAGCCACCGCAAAGCAGCCCACGATGATGTAGCGACGCTTGTCTACCAACGATTCCACACTCACCACACCAGCCAAAATCAGCAGCAGGGTCGCGATGGGAATTTCAAAGGTTAGACCAAACACCATAAACAGCTTCATCGCAAAGCTCAGATAGCTGTTGATGTCGGTCATGGGAGTGACCGTATCGGGTGAAAACAAAATAAAAAACTTCAGTACACCAGGGAGGGCAACAAAATAGGCAAACGCCACACCGGCATAAAACAGCAATACACTAGACAATAGCAGTGGAATCGCGAGCTTTTTCTCGGTTTTATATAAACCTGGTGCAACAAACTGCCAAATTTGATGCAGCACATACGGCATGCCAATAAACACCGCCACAAACAAGGTCAGGCGGATCGGTGCCATAAACGTCGAGGTGACGTCGGTGGCGATCATGGTGGCATGCGCGGGCAACTGTGCGCGTAAGGGTTCAGACAGCAGTTCGTACAAATCGCGCGAAAAATAGGCCAAGCACAAAAACAATACCAGCACGACAGCAAAAATTCGCACCAAATGAGTGCGCAATTCCATCAAGTGCGCGGTAAACGGCATCTCTTTGAGATCTTCGGAACTCGGAGGGGGCAACGCTTGGCTCATGCGAATCCTTTGTCGGTGCGCGGCAACCACGGCGCAGGCGGTTGACGCATTGCCAACTCATCACCACGCAACAAAAAATAAAACCGTTGGCTCGGATCTTGTGGACGAGCAGGGGTGGTCGAGCCTTTGCTGATGTCGGCAATGCCCGCGTGAATCCGATTCATTTCGGCGCGTAGCTCCGCTTCGGCTTCACGGATTTTGGCAAGCTCGGTTTCCATGCGTTGACGCACTTCTAGCGCATTGACCTCTTGCTCAATTTCGCTTTGGATCGTACCGATGGTGCGGCGAATGCGTCCATACCATGCGCCTGCCATGCGTGCGGCATGTGGCAGTTTTTCGGGGCCAAGCACAATCAGGGCAATCGCAGCGAGTAGCAGGATTTCACTAAAGCCAATATCAAACACAACACATCCTCAAGACCACGACGCGGATGGGATTAGACTTTATCGCGTTGATCAGTACGCTGTGCTTGACCATCGATGGTGCGCTGTTGATCAAGCGCGGGATTGGCTTTGTCTTCAGCATCTTTGTCTTTGACCGCGTCTTTAAAGCCTTTGACGGCTGCGCCCAAATCTTTACCTGCGTTTTTGAGTTTGGCAGTACCAAACACGACCACCA
>CALFYA010000031.1 GCA_937952925.1 uncultured Moraxellaceae bacterium | reverse complement strand
ATGGTCAGTGTTGATCGTCAATGAAAAAAAGGTTGGCGGCCTGAGTTTTCAAAATATGATCATTGATCCAGAAAATGCCGAAATCATCACCAGATTGTTACTTTTAGATTATGCATGTCAATTTGACACCTGCAAGAATATCACCTTCAGCGCCGCCAACACGTTGCAACTCAACAACGCACCACTATTTTGGCAGCGAGAAAGTCGTGACTATGTCAATCCTGAGATCCGTGTAAGCGGCACCATCCGCCTGTATTAATTTACTGGCTCCTGTGGTGTGAGCAGGCGCTCCAACGTCTGCTCTTTCACCCCATAAAACGCTTTGAGCTCCGCCACCTGCGCCAGCACTTCTGCTTGCTTAGCCGCTGTTTGGCCTTTTTTCACTGCCAAAATCATCTTATTTTTGCTGGTGTGTTCAAGCGCCACAAACTCAAATACTTTGGTGTCATAGCCATGCGCTTCAAGCAGTAGCGCCCGCATACTGTCGGTGAGCATCTCCGCTTGTTGCCCCAAATGTACCCCAAACCCCAACATCGGTTTAAGCAGTTTGGGCGGCTGCATTTGCGGGCGTAGCTCTTTGTGGCAACACGGTGCACACATAATGATCGACGCGCCCAAACGAATACCGGTATGTAGCGCATAATCCGTCGCCACATCACAGGCATGTAGCGCAATCATCACATCGACGTGCTCAGGGTGGAAGCTACGCACATCTCCCTGATAAAAATCCAAGCCTTGCAGCGCACAATCGCGTACCACCCGATTGCACAGGCTGACTAGTTCATCACGCAGCTCGACGCCGGTCACCTGTGGCGTGAGCTTCAAGCTTTGCTCAATATAATCACGGATGGCAAAGGTCAAATAGCCTTTACCCGAGCCAAAATCGACCACACGCACCGGCTGATCCGTCTCTCGCTTTAAATCAGCAAACGCACCACTAAAAATCTCGACAAACTTATTGATTTGTTTCCATTTACGCGACATGGCTGGAATGACTTTTTGCTGGTGATCAGTGACCCCCAGTGCCGTCAAAAAAGGCCGACCTTGATCAAGATAGCGCTGCTTTTCGCGTTGATGGCCTGTGGTGACAGGTGCAGTCTGTTCGGCAGCTTGATGGGCTTGGCGATGAAATTTCACTTTGTTTTTTTTGCCAAGCTGCCATTGTACCGTTTCACTGGTTGTTTGTAGATGCGCATTTTTAAAACTGCTGCCGAGCACTTGCGCCAGCCATGTTAGCGCCTCGTCGATTGGATAATTTTTGGTAATATCACGCGTCGTATAGCGATACACCACGCTCAAATGCGGTTGCCCTTTGATCAGCATCGGGCAAATGATCGCGCGCTCTAGCTGTGGCTCTGCACCACAATAGCCCGACAAACTGAGTTTTTGCAGATCGCCTTGCTCTATATGCGCCGCCACGCACGCCATAAATTCGGCTGCAACAGATGAGGTCATGGCACGCTCCACCAAACAATCAACGGCGCGCATCATAACATTAAGCCATCAATCACGGTTTAACATCCGTATGGCTTCTTGGACTCCAGACAGGCGATCAATCAGACAGACTTTGAAAGCTCTCTCCTTTTTTGATCTACATAATCTACCAAGTCTTTAACAACTAGCTTTTGAATCGCTAAGATTAAGACTGCCATCTGATCATAGTCAGGCTTTCCATTTTTGACTGGCAATTGAATATATTTATTTTTTACGACGTTCCACCCTCCTAATTTATTTTTATAAGAATATATAGGCAAATCGGTTACTTTGTTAATACATTGAACAGCAAATAAATAATGGCTTGGCAATAATTTACGGCCATCAAGAACCCACCGAATTGCATAGGCATCTGATAAGACCGTAAACTCATTAGATTGGAAATAAGCCCGATAAACATCACTATTTGAAGGAATCGAAATTACGTTCTTTAAAATAGTTGCTCCTTCTTTAGGGACAAAATAATTAAGTCCTTGATTCTTGAAGCTAGACGTGAGACATGGAAGTGTATATGTGTCTGTCATCTGTTTTGATAATTCGTCTGCTTTGAAAGGCAGCTTCTTGGTCGTTATTTTTTCAAATAAAACCCCAAGTTTAAATTTACCCCACTCAATATTTCCATATTCATCTAAAATCTTTTCTTCCTCTATGGTTAGATCATAGTCTTTTAGTCCTGTCGTCGCAAGATAAGATTCTAGCGCAGCGTTATATTGAGCTTCAAGGTCAGCAATAAATTCTTCCATGAAGTCAAAATCCACCTGATCGTTTTTAACAGGTAGACATACAGTCAAACCATCCGCATCTTTGGGATAGAAATTTCTACCATAGTCAAACTTACCTGTATGAGATGACTTATGAATAGCTGTCGTCACAAAGACTGCTGCGAATTTTTGTAATTTCTCGGTATGAACAACAGTAATATGATCATCGGCTCCATATTTGTAGCTTCGATATTTTGCAGAACCAAACATATCTATAGTTGTGGTATTTTCTGAAAAAATCCTTACCTCATTTCCAATAAATGCAGAGACTCCTTCATCGGTCTCTCCTGCGGTTACGAAAGGCAAATGGCCAGAAACTCTGTCATCGCTCTTTAAACGCTTACCGCGTGTAGATTTTCCAAATAATCTTTCAAGATTAAACTCACCCCACTCAACTTGACTTAACTTGTCGTTGAGTGAGGGACTTACTTTCCCAGACTGTCATCATCCTTATGAGATTTGAGAATATTGCTTATCTCCCATGCCAAATAGTCACTCACTGTCTTCTTGAAATCTGCTAGCGTCGGCTTCGTATCAATCGGTGCAGATTGATTCCAATCAGCCCCATTGGTGGGATCAATCACACCCTCATGGTACTCACGCTCAGTGAGCCACTTGAGCTTATGCTTACCAAAGCGCACCAGATTCACTACCTCCTCGTAACGCTCCCGCGCATGATCAGTATCTTTTAAGTTATTACTGGCTTTTTTACGATTAGTCCGTGTATAGCCATCATTACTAAAATCAATAAACTTGACCACATCATCTTTTTGATGCTTCTCACCGATTTTAAACACATAAATATTGGTTTGTACGCTAGCCTTACCAATAAACAAATCAATTGGCATCTTAATACTGGCTATCAGCGTGTGCTTTTCTAGGATTTTTTTATTGTAATCTTTAGCCTTACCCGAACCCGCCGAATTTTGAATAATGATCGCGGCATAGCCTTTCTTCATCATACCCAATGCACGCTCGACAAAATTCATGCCGTTGCCATTGGCTGAATACGGTGGATTAAGTACAAAGGCATCCGCAGGAAACGGCTCACCTGTAGAACCAAAGCCATATTTACCATCAAAATCCGTTAAAGAATTCTTGTTCAGAATATTTGAGCTTCCATCCCCCATTAGGATCATGTTCAAAATAGCCAGCATGTACACGTTAGAAAGCAACTCTAAACCCAATAACTGCTTTGCTTTGATATCGACTTCTTTCTGACGCAACTTCTCGGGTGAGGTGATGCTATTTTTGGCATCAATCAACATCTCGTTCATGGCAGCCACCAACAAGCCTGCCGAACCCGTTGCAAAATCCCATACATACGAGTCTTTGTTGACCCGTGCTAACCTCACTAGCAACGTGGACACATAGGAAGGCGTTAATACCACATCATTCAGCTTATCTTGACTAAAGCCAAGCCAACCATACATTTCATTGAACAACTTTCCGGTGAAATCAGTAGTCAGGCCGATTTTGTAATAAATGCCCAAATCGTCTACGATCTTGGTAAATACACGCTTAAGCTGACTTTCACCATTGACAGGTTTGTTAATGTTTTCGGTTAGTAACGTATTTGACAACGTCCGAATGATTAGATTTTTCTTTTCATCGGGCAACTGTTTTTCAGCTAAAAATGCTTGAATACGGCCAATAATAATATCACCATCGCGCCCACCTTGATAACTTAGAGACTTCAACTCCTCTTTTTCTAAGACAGGCACTTTACCTGCGATACCCAGCGTGGCAATAATCGAAGCCGCCACTAAATAAACGCGGTCATTTTCACCTAAGCCTTTTTCATTCTGATAAATGTCATTATTCAGCTTGACTAGGCTTGCATCAATTTCTCGCTCACGCTGCTCTTTCAGCTTATCCAATTCATCTTGTGACAAGCTGAGCGCCTTCACTTGCTCAATAAACGCATCAAAGTTATCTTTTTTTAGAAAAGAGAAATCTGAAAACTCACCAACTTCCTGCCCAGCACCCAAGTTACTCTTGGACACATAGTACACACCGATTTTAGGCTGGATTTTTCCAGATTCGTCTTTGTGACCAGTCATGCCGATGGCAATAATGTCAGTGTAGCTGGTGTGGTGTAGCAAGGCATTTGCATAATGCACTGCCCCATTCACCGCATATCCATTGATATTTGAAAAGTGTGGCTCATTTTTTGCCTTTTTATTTTCAACCTTACCATCTTGATCAAGCTTTACCAGCTTATCCTCATAGCCTTTGTATTCAATTAATATCGGGTAATAATTCATGCCTTTATCTTGTAGTAACAGCTTAGTATCTGGCCGATTAGCACCAGCGCCACCATTTTTCGTAAAATAGTCAGCGAGAGCTTTATCAATTTCTGTATTTAATGGCTCTTGCTCTAATTTGTATTCTAAATGATACGATCTTAACCAGTTATTACCTAATTCAGTGATATTTGGCTCTACAGACTGAATAGATTTTTTCATAACGCACTCCTGTCAGTTGCCAATGCAGAACTATGCAATAATCCGCTCATCTTTACTGCATAATAAAACCCCCGCCTTTATTCAAGGCGGGGGTTTTGGATAATGAGCTGACGATGACCTACTCTCACATGGCGAATGCCACACTACC
>CALFYA010000030.1 GCA_937952925.1 uncultured Moraxellaceae bacterium | reverse complement strand
TTGGTAATTTCTGCTTTTTTATATTGGCCATTTCGTCAATGGGAAGCCACATATAAATCACCTTTGATTTCTGCTCTTCTATGGCCTTTTTTAATATTATTTTTCATAGGAGCTTTGATATGGCAAAGCTTATCAAAAAAAGACAAGCAACAAAAATCGGTAAAAAATACAAATTTTTATATTAAAAATTTTATCAATGACTTATCTAGGGAGATAAGCCCATATACATCAACACGTCAAGAAAATATAGCGATAGCAAAGCAGTTCTTAATTATCGCAAAAATAGATTTAATGCATGACTATTATTACTCAAAAAAAATTTTTATTAAAAATCTAAGGGAAGATTTTGATTTTTCTGTATACTCTATAGAGTTCAACAACCTCTATGATCAACAAGAAGAGTTAGGACGTAAGCACATGGAACTTATGAGTAAAATAAATCCAGAAGATTATAATCCTAAAGATTATACAGACCCATTATTAGATAAGTTTGATTTATTTAAGTTAAATGGTTTATTTCGAGGATTCGTTAACGAATTAGAATGTCCTAAAGAAAAATTCATAATACAATTACTAATAATCGACCAAATCATTCAAGATTCGTTATAAAATAAAAAATCAAATAATTATGCATCTGCTGTGGGGTGTTATCCCTTAGCGGTTTAGTTAAAAAAAAGACAGCCATCCGGCTGTCTTTTCCCATCACTTAAATCAAGCACTTTTCGCCGGATACACTTCCGCGATCAACGCCTGCACCACGCTTGGATCAGCCAGCGTCGAGGTATCGCCTAGCCCATCCAACTCATTGGCCGCGATTTTGCGCAAAATCCGACGCATAATTTTGCCTGAACGGGTTTTGGGCAAACCGACCGCCCAATGGATCGCATCGGGGGTCGCAATCGGGCCAATTTCTTGGCGCACAAAATCACGCAACTCGCGGCGCAATTCTTCACTCGGCTCAGTGCCGACTTGTAAGCTCACAAAGGCGCAAATGCCTTGCCCTTTGATGTCGTGCGGCATACCGACCACCGCTGCTTCGGCTACAGCTGCATGCGCGACCAATGCGCTTTCAATCTCTGCCGTCCCCAAGCGGTGACCCGACACGTTCAGCACATCATCGACGCGGCCAGTGATCCAATAATCCCCGTTTTCATCACGGCGTGCGCCATCACCAGTAAAGTAGGTGCCTTTAAAGGTCGAGAAATAGGTCTCGATAAAGCGCTGGTGATCGCCATAGACGGTGCGCATCTGACCCGGCCATGAATCGAGCAAGACCAAGTTGCCTTCACAGGCACCCTCAAGCACATTACCTTCGCCATCGACAATCGCCGGTTGCACGCCATACATTGGGCGCATCGCCGAACCGGGTTTCATGTCGCCTGCATTGGGCAATGGCGCAATCAGCACCCCGCCAGTTTCGGTCTGCCACCATGTATCCACAATCGGACAACGCGACTCACCCACCACGCGGTAGTACCAATCCCATGCTTCAGGGTTGATCGGCTCACCCACCGAACCGAGCAAACGCAAGCTGCTCCGGTTGCTTTGGCGCACATAATCATCGCCTTCACGCATCATGGCGCGGATCGCAGTCGGTGCGGTGTACAAAATGGTCACGTCGTGCTTATCGACGATCTGACCAATCCGCGCCCATGTCGGGTACTGCGGCACACCCTCAAACATCACCGTGGTTGCGCCATTGGACAGTGGGCCATACAGCAAATAGCTATGACCGGTGATCCAGCCCACATCGGCGGTACACCAGTACACATCATTGGGCTTGAGATCAAATACTTCACGGAAGGTGGTGGTCGCATAGACCAAATAGCCACCGGTGGTGTGCAGCACGCCTTTGGGTTTGCCGGTTGAGCCGGAGGTATACAAAATAAACAGCGGATCTTCGGC
Organism: uncultured Moraxellaceae bacterium; assembly: GCA_937952925.1. Classification (GTDB taxonomy): domain Bacteria; phylum Pseudomonadota; class Gammaproteobacteria; order Pseudomonadales; family Moraxellaceae; genus CALFYA01. The sequence continues at coordinate 5,545 of CALFYA010000030.1, read as the reverse complement.
ATTCATCGCTTCGGCAGGGCAATCATCCGACGCATCGGCGATGATCTCGTGATACCAACGATCACGGGTGTCATCCCAATCAATTTGCCCACCGGTGCGATGCACCACGATCACATCACTGACGCCCTCAGTACCGGCGATTTGCAGCGCGGCATCCACGTTGGCTTTGAGCGGAATATGTTTTCCCCCACGCACGCCTTCATCGGCGGTAATCACCACGGTCGAGCCACAGTCGGCAATCCGACCAGCGAGGGAGTCGGGCGAGAATCCACCAAACACCACTGAGTGAATCGCGCCAATCCGTGTACACGCCAGCATCGCCACCGCCGCTTCGGGGATCATCGGCATGTAGATGGTCACACGCTCACCGCGATGTACGCCCAAGGCTTTGAGCGCATTGGCAAAGCGGCACACTTCATCGTGCAACTCACGGTAAGAGATGATTTTGTGCTCGGCGGGATGATCGCCTTCCCAAATAATCGCAGGCTTGTCGGGATGGGTCGCCAAATGGCGGTCTAAGCAGTTGGCCGACACGTTGATTTCGCCATCGGCAAACCATTTGATCCGAAAATCGTCGGCCTGATACGACACATCACGCACTTGGCTAAACGGGCGGATCCAATCGACGCAAGCGGCTTGGTCTTGCCAATAACCACTGCTGTCTTGGATCGAGCGTTGATAATCCGATAAATAGCGTTCAGGCGTCAGATTGGCTTGAGCAGCAAACTCGGCAGAGGGAGAAAAGCGACGTTCCGTCATGGCAGACATCCTGTATTTGATTGTGCGCCTTGATGAGAGACAAAGCAGCATTTTTGACCTTGAGTCGAGTATGCAAAGCTGCTGTGCCGCGCTCAATTAGTCTTTGGTCTAAAGATCTGCACAATAGCGCAAAAACACCCAAATGCAGTGGCGGCTTTGATCAAAACGACGGTGATTGTTGGGATTGACACTCACACTGTCCCCACAATCACCACACGAGAGCGTATGACAGGACGGCTTGGATTATTTGGCGGGCAGTTCAATCTCAAATTTTTGATTGGGGTCAAATTTGGGTAAGCCGTCGAGCAACGGGCTATCGGCTTCTTCACGAATCCAAACTTGTGAACGACCGAACATCGACACGCCCACGTAGCCACGCATCACCAAGCGGCGCTGATCAGGACTCAAGCGGGCTTTGCCTTGATAAATTTTGCCTTGAATCGGGTCTATGGCATGGCCGCGCACATAGTCCCAACCACGTTCATTGGATTTGGCCGAGTTGGTTTCTGAAAACCACACAATCGGCATACCCACCACTTTACGATTGGTAAATGGCGGCGGACATTTTTGGCAGACTTCGATGGGGGTATAGTCTGGACGTGGAATGGTACGCATCACCACACTCACATAAGTGCCATCGGCGTTTTTACTAAATCGGGCAATCGCCTTGGCAAAGCCGCTGCGATCATCAATCACGCGCCAATAGCCCAAAATATTGTCTGGATTTTCAACTGCATATGTATTTGCACTCAGGGCTATCAAGCCTGCTGTCAGTGCACGACGCATCATCTGACCATAACCCTTGCTCATCGGAACACTCCTTGTCTGGTTGGCGTGATAGCACACACCCGAATATGTCTATTTTATACACCAATCTTTAAACGCATACACAAGATATCGGGGCGACCTCCCGACAAAGCTATGGTTTATGGTTACCAATCATCGAAAATCATCTGGGTATACGACCAAAGGAGAATGGGCAAAGTGAGGAGGTTATTTTTAGATCAAAGGCAGAACATACAAGCCAAGGAACGCATCATGACTCGCCCTTCTCGCTCACGATTGGTCATGCAACTCTCTGCACTCACTGCCGCCATCTGTTGTGCAAGTCAAAGTGCATCAGCCGCCACAGACGCCGAATTTGCCGCACTCCAACAACGCCTGAACGCGCTAGAGGCCAAACTTGCGCAGCAGCCGACAATTCAAATCAGTGCAGCACCTGCCTCAAGCTTAGCTGCCATCAGCATGAGCCCCAACACGACGTTTAGCTACAAAGGCTATGTCAAAGTCGATGCGCTGGCGTCGCGCTTTAGTGCAGGTGAGCTGGCCAGCACCAGTGCGGGTCGTGATTTTTATTTGCCCTCCACCACGCCGGTCGGTAACGGCAAAAAAAGCCAAGTGTTTGATATGCATGCCAAACAAACACGCTTAAATTTGGGCACCAAAACCCTGCTCGACAATGGCAAGACGCTGTCCAGCCAAGTCGAACTGGATTTTATGGTGTCGCTCGATGGCAACGAACGCGCCACCAATGGCTATGAACCCGAAATCCGGCATGCGTTTATTCAGTACGATCAGTTTATATTGGGGCAAACGTGGTCAAACTTTATGGATGTCAAAGCGCTGCCAGACACCCTCGATTTTATTGGATCAAGTGAAGGCACCGTGTTTGTACGGCAAGCCCAGTTGCGCTACACCCAAGGCGGCTTGAGTGTGGCACTGGAAAACCCTGAAACCACCCTATCCACCGTTGCAGTCGGTACAACGCCTGTCGGCTCGGTGGTCAGTGGCGATGGTCGCCTACCCGATCTGACCGCACGCTATGTGCATGACATGGGCAAGCAAGGCCATGTCTCAGCGGCGCTATTGGTACGTGAGCTGCGCAACGACAACAACGGATTAGACGATACCGAGATTGCCACCGGCGTCAATCTGTCGGGGCGACTCAATCTCAACAGTACCTGTAATCTGCGCGGGGCGATTCACTATGGTCAAGGCATTGGCCGTTATGTGGGTGCCAATCTGGTCAACGATGCGGTGCTTGATGCCAAAAACCAGCTACATCTGATTGATGTCACCGCAGGTTTTGTGGCGTTTCAGCATCAATGGCAACCCAAACTACGCTCAAGTCTGGGCATCTCCATGTTTAAGGCCGATATTCCCACCGATATCATTGGGACAGGTCTGACCGAAAAATCCCAATCGGCACATGCCAACCTGATCTACAACGTCACGCCAAGCTTTGAGGTGGGTGCTGAGCTGTTGCATGGCGAGCGCGAACTCTCATCTGGACTCGACGGCAAGGTTGATCGTCTACAATTTGCTGCCAAATATAGCTTCTAACAAGATCGCTTTCATCTCGTGCTCTCCTTTGGGTGTCCTGACCGGCACCCTTTTTTTGACTATATTATTAATTTTTGAGCGTATAGCTGAGCCACTCCTCGCATCATTCAATACATCTCTGTTGGTCTGGTTTGTGCTACAACCCAGTGATCCATCTGATTTCGACGTTTCATCATGAAACTACATCATCAAATCTTCTTAGCGATTGTGCTTGGGGCAATCTTTGGCAGTCTGACCAGTCTAGAAGGCGAACTGTTTGGGATTCCAATCCTATCGACCTATCAATTTTTGGGCACGATCTTTCTCAATGCCCTGAAAATGGTGGTGATCCCCTTGATCATGACGGCCATCATCAGCGGCATGATCAGCGTCGGACAAGGCACAGGACTCGGCAAAATTGGCCTGAAAACCTTTGGCTTTTATATGGGCAGTGGCCTAGTGGCGATTTTGATTGGCTTGGCGTTGGTCAATCTGATCACACCGGGTTTAAGCGATGGACAACCGGTCAAGGAACTGGTGGGACTCGCTGCCAATACCCAAGACGTACTGGCCAAGGTCGAAGGTAAAAGCACCGGTGATTTTGCCCAAATCTTTTTGCAGCTATTTCCACCCAATCTGATCAGTGCTGCAGTCGAAAACCAATTGCTCGGTCTGATCACCTTTTCGCTGTTATTTGGCTATTACGCCCGCACGCTAGGCGGTCAAGCTGGGCAAACTTTGCGCGATGTGATGACTGGTGGCTATGAGGTGATGATGAGTATCACCATGTTGATCATCCGCTTTGCCCCGATTGGCGTGTTTGGCCTGATTGCAGGGGTAGTGGCCAAGACCGGATTTGAGGCGATTCAGCCGCTGTTGTGGTTTTTTCTCACCGTGGTGCTGGCACTGGCAATTCATAGCCTGATCGTGCTGCCTTTATGTATCAAATACATGGCCAAACGCTCACCCACGCGGATGATCCAAGCCATGTCACCAGCACTGCTGACTGCATTTTCGTCGGCCAGCTCCGCCGCCGCGCTGCCGCTCAATATGGAATGTTTGCAACAACGCGCAGGCGTCTCCACCAAGATCACCAGCTTTGTGCTACCGCTTGGCGCAACCGTCAATATGAATGGGACAGCATTGTATGAGTGTGTGGCGGTGGTGTTTATCGCGCAGGCTTATGGCTTGGAATTGAGCCTTGCCACCCAGTTTTTGATTGTGCTCACCGCACTACTCACCTCAGTTGGGGTGGCGGCTGTCCCTGCCGCGTCTTTGGTGGCGATTACGTTGATTTTGGGCATGGTCGGCTTGCCTGCCGAGGCGATTGGCCTGATCTTGGTCACTGATCGCATCTTAGATATGTGCCGGACGACGGTGAATATTTGGGGGGATGCGGTGGCGGCAGTGGTGATTGCACGCAGTGAAGGCGAAGATCTGCCCTTAAGCCTCACACCAGAGCAAATGGAAATACACGTCAAAACTTGAGCACAATCCTAAACCACACCCCATAAAAAAACGCGAGGTTTATCCTCGCGTTTTTTGATTGATCTCAATTATTCGGCTTCGTATTCCTCGGCCACCGTGTCATCGTCTTTTTCACGCCAGTCCGGCTGGTCACGGCGATGGCTGTTGTGCTTGGCAAAGGTATGATCCAGCAAGTGATGCAATTTATCCATTGCACCTTCAAACACTTGCTCGACGGTATCTCCTTTGCAACTGACGGCGACAGGCTTCATGCCAGCAGGACGCGCCTCAATCATGCACTTTTTGTCATGCTCGCCATGTTTGGCGCCATTTTCGTCGCTAAAGTGCACTTCAAGGTGGGTGATGCGGTTGCTTTGTCGGTCGAAATCTTGTTCTAGTCGCCGGCGTACATAGTCGATCAACCGTGCACTGCCTTCGATGTGGTTATCATGGCGAACTTGGATATTCATACTTGATTCAACCTCGCGTGTTGCTCCTTGAGTTCACCCCCACTGTACGCAGAGCTTCGTGTAACATTCTGTTGTTCTGATACAACAAATTCGTATCTAGATCAAAGGTCAAGACCTTCTTGTCAAGTTTTTGTCATGTTGGTCTGTAGCTGTTGAAGTGAATGTAAAGGATTGTTGTGGATGCTGTGTAGACATCTGACAAAAACACACGACCTGTCCTTCGCCTCGCAAAGGACAGCCCGTTGAGATGGATGCCTAACTGACGATTTCAGCCAAATTGCCTTTTTCTTCGAGCCACACTTTACGGTCGCCCGAACGTTTCTTGGCGAGTAGCTTGTCCATCAAGTTGGTGGTGTGATGTAGATCGTCCAAATCAAGCTGCACCAAACGCCGCGTATCAGGATCCATGGTGGTTTCGCGCAGTTGTGACGGGTTCATCTCACCCAATCCCTTAAATCGGGTGATCTGTGGCGTTTTGTTTTTGAGCTTTTTCAAAATGCTCTGTAGCTCGTCGTCGTCGAGGGCAT
>CALFYA010000029.1 GCA_937952925.1 uncultured Moraxellaceae bacterium | reverse complement strand
GGCTGGCAAAACAAAACACATCGGCACTGGCATAATGCGCCGACAGCTCACGCCCAGTTTGCATTCCTGTAAAAATCGCATCGGGTGCCAGTTTTTGCAGACGCACCCGATCAGGTCCATCCCCCACAATTACCAAGCGCAAATCACGCATCGGCTGAGCGAGTCGGAGTTGTTGAAACCCGCGTATCACCAGATCAATGCCTTTTTCGGGGGACAAACGCCCGACATACAGCAGTACGGTACTTTGCGGTGTTGCGCCCCATGCTTGCCGCAAGCACTCATCTCGATGACTTGGCGAGAACTGCGCGGTATCCACCCCACGTCCCACCACACACAAGCGCTCAAAGCCACGCGCATGCAGCTGATCTAAGGTTTTTGGGCTTGGCACACAGGTGATCTGCGTGCGCCGGTGAAAAAAACGCAAATAACTGAGAATCGGTGTGAGCAAATAGCCCAATCCAAAAAACCGTGAAAACTCGTGAAAGGGCGAATGAAAACCACTCGACACCGGCAAGTTGAGTGAACGTGCTGCATACAAGGCAGCCAAGCCCAACAAGCCTTCGGTGACGATATGCACCACATCGGGCTGTACATCGATCAGCTTTTGTCGTACTGCCCCATAAGCTGGCACACCGCCTTGCAACTGTGGATAACGTGGAATTGGAAAACCACGAACCAGCAACTCATCACTCACCGCTTCACACGCCACCTGATGACGTTGCACAGGGCGAATCAGGGTGATCTGATGGCCGCGCTGTGCCAATCCTTGCACCAACTGAAAAATCGAATGCGCCACACCATTGATTTCAGGTGGCCATGTTTCGGTCACCAACACGATATTTAGACGACGTTGGATGAGATTTTGCATCATCAATCGACTCAAGGATTGCTGTTCATCTTCAGCATCCGCTGGTCGATTGACGATCTGGTGACGAGTCGGTGACGTTTAGATGACGCAAAAAAACCACGTCTGTGACGTGGTGTGTAGGTGGCCGAGAAGTGCTTAGGAGTCTAAGTCGCTGGAATCATCCCATGACTGGACAAACCGACTGACGTACGCAGGGCGAGCCACCATGCGCCAAATATTAAAATCTTGAGGTAACAATTTGAGCGTGATTTTGTGGATCATCACCGTCAGCACAATCAAACTGAGCAAACTCAGCAACAACGCATCTTTGTAGGCATAACCAATCCCTTCAAACCAACTGATCGACTGGCTGAGTACCAACGAAGTCATCAGCACGCTTGCAACACTGACTTTTTGTGCAGTCGGGGGAAGGTTGATATCTAAGACGGTACGGCAGTAGGGACAGCATGGATACAGTCCGGTGTGATTGCCAACTTTAACCAAGCGAGTCTTCAATCCATGTTGCTTGAGGTTGACATAGCAATGCGGACATTCATGATTCATCGCAGACATCCTGTCAGATTGATGATTTGATATTTTTTTAACGTATCTTTTGCAGCAACTCAAGAGCGTTTCATGTACCTTCAGACCAACGACCGATCAAAACGTGAACCGATTCACAAACATTTTTGAATTGATGTTTTTTGACCCAAAAAACAGGCAAAAAAAAGCGCTGCAATTCTGCAGCGCTTTTTTCGAATTTGGTCCCGAGGGTCGGACTCGAACCGACACGTCATCACTGACAGAGGATTTTGAGTCCACCGCGTCTACCAATTCCACCACCTCGGGAGGGAAGCGTTAGCTTCTGGGCGCCATTCTACAGATCAGCCGTTTGATGTCAAGCTCCCTTCTCACTTTTTTGTTATAATCCGCGCTCTTTTGCTCATTGTCTCGCCAATTTTATGCAACTTGCCGATTTTTCATACGATTTGCCAGATCATTTGATTGCTCGTTATCCTTTGCCTGAGCGTAGCGCCTCGCGTTTGCTGGTGTTATCTGCCACGGGTGAGCCACAAGATCGGATGGTGCGTGATCTGCCCGACTTGCTCCAAGCCGGTGATTTGCTGGTGCTCAATGATACGCGGGTGATCAAAGCACGTCTGCATGGACAAAAGGCCAGCGGTGGAGCCGTGGAGATGCTCGTTGAGCGGATTGTGACGCCGACCACTGCTCTTGCCCACTTGCGCGCAAGCAACGCGCCCAAAGCGGGGCAAGTGCTCAGTTTTGCGCAAGGCCAAATCCATGTCACGGTACACGGTCGCCAAGACAATTTGTTTGAAGTCGAATTTGATCAGCCGATTTTGCCAGTGCTAGAGCAATACGGTGAGCTGCCAATCCCACCGTATTTTAATCGTGCAGCCGATGAAAGCGACGATACGCGCTATCAGACCGTGTTTCATGATCCAAGCAAAGCCGCGAGTGTGGCTGCCCCTACCGCAGGTTTGCATATTGATGATGCGCTGCTGGCGGCACTTGATGCCAAGGGCATTGAACGTAGCTTTGTGACCTTACATGTGGGTGCAGGGACGTTTCAACCAGTGCGAACCAACGACATTACTCAGCATCAAATGCACAGCGAATGGGGCGAAGTGCCTGCTGCGACCGTCGCCAAGATTGCCGAAACACGCGCGCGCGGTGGCAAAGTGATTGCGGTGGGCACGACGGCAACCCGTGCACTCGAAAGCGCAGCCAAAGCCTGTAATACCGCGAGTGGCGGCACACTTGCAGCGTGGTCAGGTGAAACGGATATTTTTATTTACCCCAGCTATCAATTTCAGATTGTAGATCGTTTGATGACCAACTTTCACTTGCCTGAATCGACGCTGCTGATGTTGGTGTCGGCGTTGGCAGGGCGTGAGCGGATTTTGGCGGCGTATCATCATGCGATTGCGCAGGAATATCGCTTTTTTAGTTATGGCGATGCGATGTTGATTGATCGAGTGTAACGTCAGTGTCGTATGTTGAGAGCAGTATGATTATGATTGCTCTCAACGTATTAAATACGCCACTCTGCATCGTCCCCGTCAATCACCAATAAAATCTCATCAAACTGAGCACCATCAGATACGTACTTGAGTGACAGTTTATATTGATTTATGGCTTCAAATACTGCCTGTGAGGCTTGCGAATCGAAGTCTTCAGCATCAATAAAATCTTTTGCTGCCCTAAATAGCTCTTGTAAACTCAGAAAACGATCTAACCATATTAACTTTCCATAAAACCATGGTTGACCAAAACTTTCTTGATGAATATACGCCACCAACTCTCCATCGCAGTACAACTCCCACTGTTGATTCATTTCTCACCTTTTCTAGCTTCAACAGACGACAACAAAATCTGATGACAATTTGATATGCATCGACTCATCAAACCACTGCTTTATACCATTTTTTGCGTCTACCGCTTCAACCTCGTACACTACCCCACTTCCAGCGAACTGTCTTTTCGCCTTTTAGGACTACTCATGAAATTTGAAAAATTTGCCCAAGACGGCCTTGCCCGTCGGGGTCGCCTGACGCTGGCTCACGGCGAGGTCGAAACGCCTGCGTTTATGCCGGTCGGCACCTACGGCACGGTCAAAGGCATGTTGCCGCGTGATATTGAAGCGATTGGCGCACACATCATCTTGGGCAACACCTTTCACTTGTGGCTCAGACCTGGCCTTGAGGTGATTGCAGAGCATGGCGGCCTGCATGATTTTGTGCAGTGGAAAGGCCCAATCCTCACCGATTCTGGTGGGTTTCAGGTGTTTAGCTTGGGCGCAATGCGCAAAATCAAAGAAGACGGCGTGACCTTCCGCTCACCGATTGATGGCTCCAAAGTATTTTTGTCGCCCGAAAAATCGATGGAAATCCAAAAGACGCTGAATTCCGACATCGTGATGATTTTTGATGAATGTACGCCCTATCCTGCCACATTTGCCGAAGCACGGGTGAGCATGGAGCTGTCGTTACGCTGGGCAAAACGCTGTAAAGATGCGCATCAAGGCAACCCCAATGCGCTGTTTGGTATTGTACAAGGTGGCATGTACCCTGAGCTGCGCGATGTGTCGCTGGCGGGGCTGACCGAGATTGGCTTTGATGGTTATGCGATTGGTGGCCTGTCGGTGGGTGAACCCAAAGATGAGATGATCAAAATCTTGGATCATGTGCCCAATCGCCTGCCCGAAGACAAACCACGCTACTTGATGGGCGTGGGCAAGCCTGAAGACATCGTGGAAGCGGTGCGGCGTGGCGTGGATATGTTTGACTGCGTGATGCCAACCCGTAATGCGCGTAATGGGCATTATTTTGTCACCGATGGCGTGGTGCGCATCCGCAACAGCCAATACCGCCACGACACCCGCCCACTCGATCCGCACTGTGATTGCTATACCTGCACCACGGTGACGCGTGCCTATCTATACCACCTCGACAAATGCGGTGAAATGCTCGGCGCGATGCTCGGCACCATCCACAATTTGCGCTATTACCAACGCTTGATGCAAGGCATCCGCGATGCCATCGAAGCGGGTACCTTCGATGCGTTTGTGGCGGATTTTTATGCACGTCGCGGTTGGGCTGTACCGCCGCTTGAACCCAACCTCGCCTAATCAACGCCAATCTCGTTTGGATTCCTGCACGCTCAGGAATCCATTTGCCAAAAAAAGCCGTTTTGTCCCACAAGCGTCAATGTATGGCGCATTGCCGATTGATATGCTGGCTCTGATCAGGACGATTGATCAGGCGCAAGGAGCTTGCCACACGTGTGTGGGAGTTTGGGTATGGTGTGAAAGATTGATGGTCGTCATCAATCGGTTGGTATATTGATTGCATTCTTTAGTGATAAAGAATATCCCGCTGGATTATTTTTATACTCTGAATACAGAGGGTCTAATACTCGCTATTTTTATTTTTTAAACTACATTTTTTAACAAAACAAATATGCAACAGTTCGCACCAGCAAAACCATCAAATCAATAACATGGCAAAAAATCTCATCTTTTCTTAAAAAGCACCAATTTGTCGGCAATACAATTCGCGTTAAAATCAAATCGACTCAAAATTTTGGCTTTTTTCTTTCAACCTTGAGGAGATCCAATATGGATCCGCTGATTTTAAGTCGCATGCAATTTGCGGCGAATATCAGTTTTCACATCCTCTTTCCGGCGATCACCATTGCGCTGGGGTGGGTGTTGTTGTTCTTCCGTCATCGCTGGGTCAAGACTCGGCAAGAGGATTGGCTAAATGCCTATCGTTTTTGGACAAAGGTGTTTGCGTTGACCTTTGCGATGGGCGTGGTCAGTGGCGTGACCATGAGCTTTCAGTTTGGCACCAACTGGCCGGGTTTTATGGAAAAAGTCGGCAACATTGCAGGGCCACTCTTGGGCTATGAGGTGTTGACTGCATTTTTCTTGGAAGCCGGTTTTTTGGGCATCATGCTGTTTGGTCACAATCGGGTCAGTGAGCGGGTGCATTTGTTTGCCACGTTTATGGTGGCGTTTGGCACGACCATTTCGGCGTTTTGGATTTTGGTGCTCAATTCATGGATGCAAACCCCTCAAGGCTATAGCATCGATGCCAACGGGGTGTTTCATGTCACCAGTTGGTTTGAGGTGATTTTCAATCCGTCGTTCCCCTATCGCTTTTTCCATATGCTGCTGGCGTCTGCCCTCACGGTCGCGTTTTTGATGGCGGGCTTATCGGCATGGCAGGTGCTCAAAGGCACAGCGATTGCCGCCACTCACAAGGTGATGCGGGTGGCGCTGGTCAGTGCGGCGCTGTTGATTCCGGTACAGATTTTTGTGGGTGACTTGCATGGTCTGAATACCCTTGAGCATCAACCGCAAAAAATCGCGGCAATGGAAGGCATCTGGGAGACTGAAAAAGGCGCACCGCTGTTGCTGTTTGCCATTCCTGATGCCGAGGCGCGTACCAATCATGTTGAAATTGGGATTCCCCATGGCGCGGCGTTGATCTTGAAGCACGATCCCAATGGAGAGCTGCAAGGTCTGAATGACTTCCCCAATGCACATCCGCCAGTGGTACCGATGTTCTTTGGTTTTCGCATCATGGTCGGCATCGGCATGCTGATGCTGCTGATGAGTTGGGCGGGCTGGTGGTTGCTGCGCCGTGCCAAGTATGACGTGACTCAATTGCCCAAACCGTTTTTATGGGGCTTGGCTGGCATGACTTTTTCGGGTTGGGTCGCCACCTTGGCCGGTTGGTATGTCACCGAGATTGGGCGGCAGCCGTTTATTGTGCATGGCTTGATCCGTGTCGAAGATGTGGTGACTACTGTGCCAGCATCCAATATTGCGCTGACCTTTGGCTTGTATGTGGTGCTGTATGGCGGCTTGCTGCTCGCGTATGTCAGCGTACTCAAATATATGGCCGAACATCCGATCAAAACTGAGCAAGAGCCGCCGCGTGGCTCCGGTGAAGCGGTGGCCTTGGTGGCTGATCAAGGCTTGGATGCCAAAGCTGGAGGTGCATCATGAGTTGGGCTGAACTGTTACCACTGATTTTTGTCAGCCTGCTCGGCTTTGCCATGTTTGTGTATGTGGTGCTCGATGGCTTTGACTTGGGTGTGGGCATGCTGATGCACCGCGCCGATGGGCAAGAACGCAATCAGATGGTGGCCTCGATTGGCCCGTTTTGGGATGCCAATGAAACATGGTTGGTACTCGGTATTGGCATTTTGCTGATTGCCTTTCCCAAAGCCAATAGCATGATTTTGGGTGCGCTGTATTTGCCCGTGATGCTGATGCTGGTGGGGCTGATTTTGCGCGGCGTAGCGTTTGATTTTCGAGTCAAGGCTCGTGAGCAACATCAACTGTGGTGGAACTGGGCGTTTATTGGTGGCTCAGGTTTGGCTGCGGTGACGCAAGGCTGGATGCTCGGACGCTATGTGACTGGCTTTTCAGAAGGTCTGGCTTTTGATGCGTTTGCTGCGTGTATTGCGCTGGCGGTGCCTGCCACCTATGTGTTGCTGGGTGCCTGTTGGTTGATCATCAAGACCGAAGGTGAGCTGCAACGCAAAGCGCTACTGTGGGCAAAACAAGCATGGTGGCCGGTCGTGGTGGGCATGGTGCTGATTTCCATCTCGACGCCTTGGGTTAGTCCAGCGGTGTTTGAGCGTTGGTTTACCCTGCCGCAAGCGATTGGCCTGATGCCGATTCCACTCGCCACCGCTGCGTGTTTGATTGCGCTGCGCTGGTGTTTGGGTCTAGCGGCGATCAAAGGCTCGCTGTCGTGGCTGCCGTTTGTGCTGCTAATTGGTTCGCTGTTGATGGGTGCGTTTGGGTTGGCCTATAGCCTGTATCCGTATGTGGTGATTGGCAAGCTGACCGTGTGGGAAGCGGCAAGCTCACCAGAAGCACTGGGCATTATCTTGATTGGCACCGTGATTACCGTGCCGGTGATTATTGCCTATAGCGCGTTTGCGTTTTGGGTGTTTCGCGGCAAGGTACGTGATTTGACCTACGGTTAAGCACACGCCATAAAAGGCTGCGTCAAGCAGTAATGCCAGTCAGTTAAGCGGTTGCTCTTGCTCTTTGCAGGGACGCTGAGCGCAA
>CALFYA010000028.1 GCA_937952925.1 uncultured Moraxellaceae bacterium | reverse complement strand
ATAAATCCGCCCTGTTCCACCGTTTTTGAAGCCAAACGTCAGCTGCCCTTTGCCGGTGCCACCACCAATAGAGCTGTAATCACTGACATCGCCACCTTGATGGTCTGCGTTATAAGACCACAGCACATGTGGCTTTCCTTGCGCATCCCAATATGCGTCGTCTTGATCGATTGCCCGCACGTTATCGTAAGCGCTCCCCAAGATTGTCTGGATTGGTGCTAACCAAACTGAATGCGAAGTTTTAGTGTCAAATAAAGTCGTTGCTGTACTTTCCATCCCTTGTAGTGTCAAAAAATACTGCATCGGATCAGGATCATTGGCACCGAGTTTGTACTCAAAACGTGCAACTGTTTGACCCTCTCGCTGCCATACATCCATGAAGCGCTCAAATGGCCAATGATTGGGTGTCTCACCAGCTGCTCGGGGGTGAATGCGGTGTACCAAGACGGCATTGTAAGACTTGAGATGATTTTGCCGCGCTGCTAACGGCGTATTGCCCCATGTGGTTACTGGTGCTGCTGTGCTTCCACCTTCACCTTCACCACCACCCCCGCCGCAACCCAACAGCGCCAAAGATAAAATCACCACACCCGTGTGACGCAACATGACAGCCACTCCATTTCAGCTTATCCGCTAAGCTACAATAAGCGTTTGGTCGTCGTCACTCCCTTATCTGGGCGATGGAGCAAGGTTTTAGTGTTGAAATTGAGTGTTTTGACACGCAAACATGGTTTCAGATCGGCGCTGATTTAATCCGTCAACATCTCATACTGCACAAAAAAATAGCCTCTACAAGAGAGGCTATGTGGAGATCAAATCTTAGACTTGACCATGACACTGCTTGTATTTTTTGCCAGAGCCACATGGACACGGCGAGTTACGGCTAATGTTCATGTCCGCATAGGGATTGGGAGCACCCACACCACCAATAGCCGCCCCTGCTTTGGCAAGGCTGACGCCCGAACGGTTGATTTGCTCCAGTTCAGGATCGTCGTGGGTTTCACCAGTCAGACCATCCATTTCAGTGTGCTGGAATTGCAACTGCATGGCTTGGGCTTCACGCTGTTGTTGTGCTTCCATCTCCGCGAGCTCTTCAGCTGTTGGGATATGGATACGTGCCAAGTCTTGTACCAACTCCGACTTGATCGCATTGAGCAAGGTCTGGAACAAGGTAAAGGCTTCTTTTTTGTACTCTTGCTCAGGGTTTTTCTGGGCATAGCCACGCAAGTGAATCCCTTGACGCAAGTGATCCATCGACGCCAAATGCTCTTTCCAGTGCTTGTCGAGCGATTGCAGCATAAACGAGCGTTCAAGCATCTGGGCGTTTTCATCCCCCATATTGACCCGACGCTCGTGATAACGTGCCAACGCCGACTCAATGATTTTGGCACGCAAGCCTTCTTCATCGAGACGACGGTCGTTTTTCAGCCAATCAGCCAACGGCAAATCGAGTGAGAACTCACTGGCAAGCGCACGGGTTAGGCCGTCAATGTCCCATTGATCTTCAATGCTACCGACTGGCACATAGTTGTCGATCAGACCATGAAACACATCATGGTACATATTGATAATGCCATCTTGCAGCGACGCCATGCTCAGCACTTCGTCGCGCTGGGTGTAAATGATTTTACGCTGTTCGTTGGCAACATCATCGTATTTGAGCAAATTTTTGCGGATATCAAAGTTGCGCGCTTCGACTTTGCGCTGCGCGTTTTCGATGGAGCGGCTGACCATTTTGTGCTCAATTGCTTCGTCTTCTTTCAGACCCATCGCACGCATCATGTTGACCACACGATCGCCTGCGAAGATGCGCATCAAGTCGTCTTCAAGTGACAAATAAAAGCGCGACACGCCCGGATCACCCTGACGACCGGCACGACCGCGCAGCTGGTTGTCGATCCGGCGTGATTCATGGCGTTCGGAGCCAATAATATGCAGACCACCGGCTTCGAGTACGGCGGCGTTGTTGAGTTCCCACTCGGCTTTCAGACGAGCTTCATCGTCTGCGGTTGGGTTTTCAATGTGTGCCAGCAATGCTTTCCAGTTGCCCCCAAGCAAAATATCGGTACCACGACCGGCCATGTTGGTGGCAATGGTCAATGCACCCGGCCGACCCGCTTGAGCGATGATATCGGCTTCACGGGCGTGGTGTTTGGCGTTCAATACTTCGTGGGAAATTCCCGCTTGTGTGAGTAAGCGTGACAAATGCTCACTGGCTTCAATGGTGGCTGTCCCCACCAAGATCGGCGCGTTCTTTTTCTTGATTTCCATGATTTCATTGATAATCGCTTGGTACTTGCCCAAACGAGTCAAGAAAATTAGATCGTTAAGATCTTGGCGCACCATTGGACGGTGGGTTGGAATCACCACCACATCAAGGCCATAAATTTGACGAAACTCGGCTGCTTCGGTGTCGGCGGTTCCTGTCATCCCCGCCAGTTTTTGGTACAGGCGGAAATAGTTTTGAAACGTGGTGGTGGCAAGGGTTTGGTTTTCTTTTTGGATGGTGACGCCTTCTTTGGCTTCCACCGCTTGGTGCAAGCCATCAGACCAGCGACGGCCTTCCATGGTACGACCAGTGTTTTCATCGACGATAATCACTTCCATCTCGCCGCGATCATTCGGCTTGACGATGTAGTGCACATCTTTGATAAACAAATAATGGGCGCGAATCGCCGCCATGACGTGATGGACTAAGTTGAGCTTGCTCGGCGCATACAAGCTTTCACCGGCTGCCAACAACTCTAGCTCAATGAGTTTTTGCTCAATAAACTCATAGCCGGCTTCACTAATTTCGATCTGACGATTTTTTTCATCGACCCAAAAATGACCACCATCCGCTACTTTTTCTTCTTTTTGCGCCTTCAGCTGCGGTGCAATCTGGTTGATCAGCTCATACAAGCGTGAAGAGCCTTCGGCATGCCCCGAAATGATCAACGGGGTACGCGCTTCATCAATCAAAATCGAATCGACTTCGTCGATGATGGCAAAGTTCAGACCACGTTGCTTTTTCTCTTGCAGCGAAAACACCATGTTGTCGCGCAGGTAATCAAAGCCAAATTCGTTGTTGGTGCCATAGGTAATGTCGGCCTGATAGGCGGCAAACTTGTCGTGCGGTTGCTGCATCGAGTAGATGATGCCCACGGTCAAGCCCAAGAACTCAAACAACGGACGGTTGAGTTCGGCGTCACGCTTGGCCAAATAGTCGTTGACGGTCACCACATGCACGCCAGCACTGCTGATGGCATTGAGATAACAGGCCAGCGTCCCCATCAGGGTTTTGCCTTCACCGGTACGCATTTCAGCAATCCGACCTTCATGCAAGGTCATACCACCAATCAACTGCACATCGTAGTGGCGCATACCCAACACGCGCTTACCGGCTTCACGGCACACTGCAAACGCTTCGGGCAGCAGTCGATCCAGCGTTTCACCATTTTGGAACCGCTGACGAAACTCGCTGGTCTTTTCTTTTAACTGTTCATCGGTCAGGGCTGAGATGGTCGGCTCTAAGGCGTTAATCGACTCAACGCTTTTGCGCATCCGTTTCAGTTCGCGTTCGTTTTTGGTGCCGAAGATGCCTCCGACCAGACTTGCTAGCATGGGTTACAACTCTTAAATGAAAAACTGATGGCCCCTCCGGCCTTGCGACTATTATGGTGACGCATCGCCGAAGTGCAAGGGGAAAGACGCTGCAACTGACGCTGTCTTGATGGAAAAAGACGAATGAGCGTGATTAACCGTCGGTAAAGGCTTGATCAAGACGCGGTAAAAACACCCGAAACATGGTGCCTTGTGTTGGCATCGACTCCACTTCAATGCGTCCCTGATGCCGTTCAACAAACTGATGACACAACATCAAGCCAAGTCCCGTACCGGTTTCACCCGCTGTCCCACGCGTACTGTTGCTGGACTCAATCCGAAACAATTTGGTCATTTGCTCATCGGTCATGCCAATGCCGGTGTCTTTGACACTGATCACCACATGTTGCTCGTGTTCGGTTGCACTGACCACCACTTGCCCACCCACCGGTGTGAATTTCACCGAATTGGCCACAAGATTGCGGATCACTGAGCGCAGCATGTTTTCGTCGGCGTACAGGGTGGTATCGCGTGGGCATTTAAACTGCAACACCACGCCTTTATGGCGGGCAGCACTACCCAAGTTCCCTTCCACCAAATCAAAAATCGTTTCAATTAACAATATTTTAGGATTAAACCGCATCTGACCGCTTTCGACCATCGCCCACTGCAACAAGTTGTCGAGCAGCTTGTAAGCAGCCTCTGCGGTGTCATGTAAATAACCGGCAATATTGCGGATTTCCGCTTGACTCATATCATCTAGATCGGTTTCAAGTAGCTCAGAGAATCCCAAAATCCCCTGAAATGGCGCTTTGAGGTCGTGGGCAATAATCGAGAAAAATCGGTCTTTGTTGGCATTGAGCTGTTCGAGCATTTTATTTTTGCGCTCTAGCCGTGTGGTGTATTCGGTGAGTTTTTGTGATTGAGTTTCGAGCATCTGGTGAGAACGACGCAGCTCCATTTGTGCCATCACTTGGCTGGCTAGCACCCTCATCGCTTGACGCTGATGTTCTGATAATCGTTTGGGGATGTTGTCAAACGCGCAAAGCACACCTATCGGATAACCCTCTTGGCTATAAATGGCCGTCCCTGCATAAAATCGTAAGCCATTTTTCACATGGGGATTATCTGCAAATCTCAGATCAGTGCTGGCATCTTCGACCACAAAGATATCGTCATCATACAGGGCATGACCACAAAAAGAAGTTGATCGATCGCCCGTGCGTTGGTCGTAATTGACGGTAGATTTAAACCAATTTTGCTCATTTCCCACAAATGTGAGTGAGCCACTCTCAGCTTGGCAAATCGTGGTGAGTAGCTTGGTGATTTGATCATAGGTGTCTTCAGGATCAGTGCCAAACAACTGATAAGTCTCAAGTGCGGCTAAACGCTGCTGTTCATCGCAACTGATTGGCGCAGACAACATAAAAATACTCTCGCAAGAAGGTGCAAAGACTAGACAGCGAATGACAGCCGGTTATACACGTTTATGCTGCTGAAAAACAGCATGAATTTCGCTCTCAGGTTACGATACACCCAGATCAAAATTACGGTACACCCCTATTTTCGATACAATCGCTACACTTTTTGTTTAGCTTGATTAATATTTTATATAAAAAAATATTTAAAATACATCTTTAACCGACCAAAAAGGCGACCGAAGTCGCCCTGTTCTGTTCTATGCGACGTTAATCTTTACGGCGCATATGCGGGAACAAAATCACATCACGGATGCTCGGTGCGTTGGCAAACAACATCACCAATCGGTCGATGCCAATGCCCTGACCTGCGGTCGGTGGCAAGCCGTATTCGAGGGCTTCGACAAAATCGGCATCGTAGTGCATGGCTTCATCGTCACCGGCGTCTTTTTCGGCCACTTGCTGCAAAAAGCGCTCGGCTTGATCGACGGCATCGTTGAGTTCAGAGAAGCCATTGGCCAGCTCACGCCCACCAATAAAGAATTCAAAGCGGTCGGTGATGTGTGGGTTGTGATCGTTGCGGCGTGCCAGCGGCGAGGTTTCGGCAGGATATTCCGTGATAAAGGTCGGCTGACGCAGTTTGGTTTCGACCGTTTCTTCAAACACGATGGTTTGCAGTTTGCCCAAGCCAAAGCCGTCTTTGACTTTTTCTTTCAGCTCCGTTTGGATGAACTGCGCCAAAAATGCCCGATCATCGACTTGTTCAGGCGTGATTTGGGGGTTGTTTTCCAAAATCGCATCGCGCATCGAGATTTTTTTGAAAGGCCCTTTGAAGCTAAACACTTCGTCGCCATACGGCACATCGGTGCTGCCCAAGATGTCGAGTGCCAGTTTTTCCAGCATGCGTTCGGTCAAATTCATTAAGTCTTTGTAATCGGCATACGCTTGATAGAATTCAATCATGGTGAATTCGGGATTGTGCCGAGTGGAGACGCCTTCGTTACGGAAGTTGCGGTTGATCTCAAACACCCGCTCAAAACCACCTACCACCAAACGCTTGAGATACAACTCTGGCGCAATCCGCAAGAACAACTCCATGTCAAGCGCATTGTGATGGGTCACAAATGGACGCGCCGATGCCCCACCGGGGATGACGTGCATCATCGGGGTTTCGACTTCCATAAAGCGCTCGGCCAGCAAAAACTGACGAATCCCACTGACCACTTGCGAGCGGATCATAAAGGTACGGCGGGTATCATCGTTGGTGATCAAATCCAGATGACGCTGACGGTATTTGGCTTCGGTGTCGGTCAGGCCATGAAATTTGTCTGGCAGTGGACGCAACGATTTGGTCAGCAGCTCGACTTGCTCGATATGCACATACAAATCGCCTTTGCCGGAGCGAGCAAGTACGCCTTGCACGCCAATAATGTCGCCCAAGTCATAATGTTTGATCTCGTCGAGCACGTCTGCCGCCAAGCCTTTGCGATCCACATACACCTGAATGCGGCCACTCATGTCTTGGATGACCAGAAATGAACCCCGATTGAGCATCAAGCGCCCTGCCACACTCACCCGAATGTTGGCGTCGGCCAGTTGCGCTTTGTCTGTATCGGCATATTGGGCTTGCAGATCACCCGCATAGTGCTCACGGCGAAAGGTATTGGGAAATGCGCTCGCGCCGGTTGCTTTGGCCTTGTCACGGATGACCTTCAGCTTGGCATGACGTTCGGCGATGAGTTGATTGTCGCTCATCACGGGGGGCTGTTGCTGATCGGCCATGGACGCTCTCGATACAAGGTCAATAAAAAAGGCCGATAGGATAACAAATTTGTGTTGGACGGTGCATCTCCACCGCCCAATTTCTCAAGATGACCTGTTGTTTAGTCTAGTACAGGGGGAGTATCGGATGTTTTGGCGCGTACTAGGCGCACATAGGCTTTTTGGGTTTTATTGCCCACCTCCATCGTGCCATTCCAAATATTTAAGCGCCACGCTTCGGTTTGGCTGCGCACATATGGCGAGGATGTCCAATAAGGGACACGATCAGTCACCAGTGCTTCTTTAGGCAGGGTTGGCAGATTGGGAAACACCTCTATGTTCATGCTCGGTTTGACACAGTCAATCTCAATCAAGGTGCTCAGCTCTTTGATCGATGGCATGCGGTAGTCTGGATTGATGGTTGCTCGGACTGCTGGCACGGTTTTGAGGGCATCGATCCATGTATGATCGACAGCTGTCCCCGCACACGTTGTGCCATTCCATGTTTGCCCAATACTACAGCGCTGCCATACCAAGTCGGTGCGTCGATCCAAAATCTCGGTACCATTGCTCCCAGAGACGACTTGATAGCGCCCACCCACAATCAAATTTGAGGGGTTAAAATCGGCCACATGTTCATTACAGGCTTGCTCGGCATGCGCAACCACACACAGCGCCATGGTCATTGCGATCAGGATACGTGTCATGTTGGTGCTCCTTATTATTGCGTCACGGCACGAATGGCATAGGCTTGATCTTTGGCATACACACCGGTCATGCCCACCGCAAAATCAATGCCCCATGCATGGGTGAGCGGATCAGATGCCGGCACCATCGACCAGTATGTATTACGGGCAGTTTTGGCAAAAAATGCCTTGTTGTGAATCGCAGGGTTGGGATCTAGACGAGAAAGGTTGACCAAGGTTTCTAACTCGCCAATATGTGGCATCCGCCATGTGGTATAGCCACAATATTTGATCTGATTGAGATATTTAATGTAGTTTTGCATATTACAAGGCAACGCTTTGGGCGTGACTGAGCCATCGACAATGCCAGCACAGGTGGCTGTTGTGCCAAGACTACCTGAAGGGATCGGCTTAGGATTTTGCGCATCACCTTCGCCCGAACCATTGAGGTTGCCATTTGGCTCGTACCATGTATACGTCCAGTCTTGGTCACGCACACCACCATCATCGGTTTTTTGTTCCCAAATCAATCCGGTATAGACGTCTTTAATACACTTGTTTTCATCGGGAATATTGAGTGCGTCTTCTTTGGTCACCAGCTTAAATTCGGTGAGCACCCCAATTTTGCCCTCACCATCTTGCTGTAGTCCAAACAACTCACCCAATGCAGCAGCAGAGCACACCAAACCGTTTTGCGTCTCATTACCGCAGGTATTGATGCCCGTGGCATACCAACGACTCTTACGGGTCAAAAACGGCTGCACATTGACGGGTACAGCGGCATACACATAGCCGCTCGTGTCTTTGAGCTGAATCTGCTTGACGCCGATATCTTCGGGGATACAGCTAAATTTAATTTCGGTGAGTGAGCGACTGTGTACCAATAGCTCGCTATTACAAGATGCCATTTCAACATCGGCTTGGGTAATAAAGTTGGAGCCTTTGAGGGTAAAGGTGGTCAACTGCCCCACATTAACGGTATCGGTGCTATAGACCACTTGATTAATCAATACTTTCGGTCGAACAGTAATGGGCTTGGTATAAATCGTTTCGCCAGCTGCCGATTGCACCACAAGGGTTTGATTGCCTTCAAGGGTTGGGGTGCAGCGAAATGTGTATTGTGTTGAGGTCGAACTGAGTTGCTCGATGTTATTACAACCTTGCAAGGTGGGGAGCTTGAGTCCTAACCCCAAGTTAATCCCCGTCAACACAAAGGTCGCGGGCAAATTGACTTCGACTTGTGTGGGTGTCATGGCTTCAATGTAAGGCTTGAGGGCAAAAGCGATCTGGGTTTGATACAGCATCCCGCCTTGGGCATTTTTGAGCTGCAAGGTCTGATTGCCTGCTTGCTCTGGTGTACAGCCAAAGGTGAGCTTACCGCTTGATTTTGAATTAATCTTGATGCCTTTACAGTTGCTTAGGCTCACTGATAGATTGGTTTGTGCCAACACCGTGGCATCGCCTTCAATGGTAAACTCACTGGGCACATTGACCACCGCAGTGTTGGGGGTCACACGGTCGATCTTGATGGGATTGCTACCACCCGATGATGAACCTCCACCACCACACGCCGTCAGGGTGAGGGCGACCATGATCAAGCCGCCTTTGACCCATGCCGACTGAATCACCATTGATGTCCCTTGCATATTTGCCATCCTATTTTGTGCTGCCATCAAGACGCTAAGCTTGCAACACCACAAGTGCAAGGGGCGTATTGATTCTTGTGAACGACATCAAATCAGAAACCTGTAGGCGATTTCAATTTAAAATTGCAAACAAGCCACCAATCTTCATCGAAAGTGCTGATTCAACGGCATATTCAGCGACGCTGCATCACCTGTACAAGCGCGCTGGTGGCTTGCGCAAGGGCTTGCTCCCACACGGTCGCTGCTTGCCCATCTGCGCCATCGGTAATGTATTTGATACAGACAAAATCGACGGCAAAATGTTTACACACCCGCGCCAAGGCATACGCTTCCATATCTACCACATCGAATTCAAAATGATGATGCGGCTCGGTCACAAACTGATCACCGGTATAGCAAATCGCTTGTGGCAAGCCCAACGACTGCCAAGCGTTGGGCAATTGGGCATCGAGATGGTCATATTCTTCAAATGGCGTTTGCCCCAACGCACAACCCAACGCCGTCACGTCCATGTCGCGCTGAACAAAGCGCGTACAGGCCACCACACTCCCCGTCGGTCGTAGATGCGCCCCTGCCGAGCCTAAATTGACCACGACTTGCGGCAACTGCTGTGCCAGCTTGAGTTCGGTGAGTCGCTGTGCCAAATGCAGCGCCGCATTGATCTTGCCCACGCCGGTGTAGACGATCTCACCAAACACATCGAGTTGACCGGCGACATTTTCGATGGGTAGCGCCATCACGATCAGTGGCTTCATGCGTCGAGCACCCGATAGGTCGGCCACGGTAATTCGCCATGTAAGGCAGGCAAATCGAGCAACACCACACCGCCAAGCACCCGATGGCCTGCTTGCTCGCACAGCTGAGCCGCAGCCCGCAATGTGCCACCCGTTGCCAATACATCATCGACCAGCAAGACGTTTTTGGGACTCAAGCCTTGATAAAGTTCAAGGCAATCCGTGCCGTACTCCAAATCATAATGATGCTGATGCACCGGCGGCGGCAGCTTGCCTGCTTTACGCAGCAGCACCAAACCTTTGCCCAATCGTCCAGCGAGCAGACTGGCAAACACAAACCCTCGCGCTTCAATCGCTACCAACACCTCGACCTCGTCGAGCACGGTGGTGGGTACAGCCTCAATCATCGCAGTGGTCACTTCTTGCACATGCTCAAGCAGTAACGGGGTCAAATCAAAAAAATTGATCCCTGCTTTGGGAAAATCAGGCACGCTACGGATCACTGACCAAAAGGGATGAGCTGTTGTCATCAGGTTGTCTCACAAAAAAGGTTCCTTTTAGGCCAATCTTGGCATAGCCTGATCAAAAGCACAGCCCTTGCCTTGAGCTTTTCGGGATCAATCGCTAGGATTTGATTTCTGACAACCTTCCTTGTCAATTTATACGGAAACGAATCATGCTCAAAACCCAACGTGTTCATATCGTCCAAGAATTCAATGCGCCAGTTGCCCAAGTGTTTGCAGCCCTGAGCGAACATGAAAACTTAAGCGCCATTTTCTTCCCAATGCGTATTACTCGTATCAGCAACGGGACAGATGCGCGTAATGGTGTGGGTTCGGCGCGTAAAATGTCGCTGCCACTCACCCCATCGTTTGTGGAAACCAATCTGGTGTATCGTGAAAACGAACTGATCGAATACGCGATCACCAAAGGCATCGCCCCGATCAAAAACCATCGCGGTGTGATGAAGTTTGAAGATTTGGGCGGTCGCACCCGTTTGGACTACACCATCGAATTTAAAGGCCGTGTGCCGTTGATCGGTGCAGTGGTGCGCCTTGCCTTGCAGGATGGCATTGCGCGTGGGTTGAAAAAACTCAAGCTGTAACCGTGTGCCCTCTATGGTTATAGAGGGCATTTTTAGTTACCTTTAATCGATTTTTA
>CALFYA010000027.1 GCA_937952925.1 uncultured Moraxellaceae bacterium | reverse complement strand
TTTGATGCGAATTGTCTGACAAAGAGCCGACGGGAGTTCCAAACATCCCTGCGTGTGAAAATATACAATAATTATCAGTCTCTTACAACCACAAGATCAGATTATTTTTGAGGGTCTAAACCAGCGCCCAAACTTGCCGATCATCGCCCCAAAAAGCCATGTCACAACATGGCTTAGTCATCTATTCTTGACATGCCTAAAATGGCAAATCATCGTCAAACTCAACAGACTGATTCACAACAGTAGGCTGAGTCTGAGGAGGGACTGGCACGTGCGTTATCGTTGATGTCAATGCAGAATCAGGCGTTCGCACCACTGGCCAAGAGTCGCCACTTGCTGTCCGTGAGTCCAAAAACTGCAATTGATCGGCACGAATTTCGGTGGTGTATTGATCTATGCCTTGCTGGTTTTGCCATTTGCGCGTGCGCAAACTGCCCTCGACATACACTTTGCTGCCTTTTTTGAGATATTGCTGACAGATCTCAGCAAGTTTACCTTGACTAATGACACGATGCCACTCGGTTTGTTCTTTACGCTCACCAGTCGCTTTATCAATCCATTGCTCGCTCGTTGCCATGCTCAATACACACAGGCTCCCACCATTGGCAAACGATTTAGTTTCGGGATCTTTGCCCAATGCACCCACCAAAATAACCTTGTTTACACCACGCATGACCTGCCCTCGAGTTTCAAATTTCTTCTAAATCTTATGCAATAAGGTCAGCAGCTTAGCAAAACACAAGCTTGTCTTGGTGGTCTTCACCGAGTGTAATCGGGTGATATAAGGAAAAATGGTGTATATACACCATACTAGTCATATGATGCACATGCACAAAAAATCGCTGAATTCATAGCATTAATTGCTTTGCACTCAGACACGAAAGCATCCAGCAACTTCGGCAAATACGTCTAGCACTAAAACCTGAGCGAAGACTCAGACGATGCCCTAGATCGCATCATTGGTGCAGTGGTCGATCTAGCCGTCGAAGTGATACGGCAAAGTTTTTTGCTGGAAACGAAGGACAAACGCTGATTGATATCGCAGACCAAAAACAATGCCAATACTGATGATAGAAAGTCGTTGATATTTTATACATATTGTGTGTATACACAACATGTATACTGTTATTAGTAGTATGTATATACACCATAGGCAACAACCGCCATTGAAAAATGGATGTATACTCATCATCGTCTTGATTGGTGGCGAAAAGGCGGCGCGGGCAAAACCACCTTGGCTCAGAACATCGTGGTGTGTTTACAACAACAAGGCCAAGACATCATCACGACTGATGCTGATCCCCAAGGCACTTTGTATCGTTGGGCGATTCATCGAATGCTTGCTGTGTCGAATGATACCAACACCAAACACATTTATTTCTCATAAGGTTTATTATAAGCAATAGATTGGTCTGCTACACTCTCTTGGGGTGTACTGCTGATTGAGCATGACAATATCGAGGTGAATATGCGTGACGTCTCTGTTGAATCAGCATTTCAGCCCAGCAACATCGGGCAAGGTCAGCAGACAACATCGTCGATGGCCAGCGACAATGACCTTGATGCGATTCGGACTTGGCTTGCGGTCAAATGTAGCAACTCCACACACACCCAAAGTGCTTATCAAAAAGAAGCACACCGGTTTTTGGTGTTTATGGCCTACGAGTTGGGGCTAACAGGATTACAAGCGGTCAAAGTCGAACATTTAGAAGCGTATTGGCATCATTTGGCTCACCCACCTGCACATTGGCTGATCAGTACAGCGCAATCTGCCATGAGTCCGGTAGACACTCGGTTGCTGCGGGGGGCGCTTGGTGCATCATCCATTGCCTATAGCCGCACGGTCATCAATAGCCTGTACAACTACCTCAAAAACGCCGGTTATTTAATGCAAAATCCGGTCGCGGTCAGTCGCAAAATCGTTGTACAACACCATCATGCCGAAAAAGGCCTAGAGCCAGACGCATGGCGATTTTTTTGGCAATGGCTGATCCAACAACAACACGCACAGCTCACCCCAGAAAAACAGTTGCTTGCAGTGCGTAACCGCTGGATGTGCGCCTTGCTATATCACAGTGGCTTGCGACGATCTTCTATTGCTTCCGCTAACATGAATCAGTTCTATCGGCGGCAGGGTCAATGGATGCTGAGTGTGACCATCAAAGGCAACCGCCAGCATCATGTGGTCGTAGGTGAGTTTTTGTTGCAGGAGTTGCAGCGTTATCGGTTGGCACTAGGAATGAGTGCGTTGCCATCGCCCAATGATGATCGTCCATTGCTGATCAATCTGCGCCATGAAAATCAAAAGATGAGTGAGCGGAATATTGGTTATTTGTTTGAAAAAATGACGGCGGCGTGTGCCCAAGATTGCGTTGATCCCTATTTGGCTGATCAAATCCGCAGGCTAACTTGTCATGGTGTGCGACATACATTTGCTACGCATAGTCTGATTGCGGGAGCACGGCTTGAGTCGGTACAACACGCGCTTGGACATCAGTCGATTAGTACCACTTCGATCTATGCCAGAGTCAGTTTGAGTATGCAAAAGGAGTTGGTTGACGTATTAGATCAGCACTGGCAAGCGCAGTTTTTGAGACGTTCGCCCTGATCTGGTGCGGTAGCAGTTGTCACCGAGGCAGGCAAACGATCAAAGTGATGACCCAATGTACCAAATTTCGCCTAGAGGGGCGGCAGTACCCTCATCTTGAATTGTCCTGATGGGAACATCAGACTCACGCAGCAGCCGAATTTCTGACGGTTAGGCGGTACGCCAATCTATCGAGCCAAAATATTTAAGTCAATAGACGGACTTCGAAAGAGTCTAAACTCAGCAAGAAAGTCTATCATTTTCAAGGCTTCATCAAGCGGTCAACTCGACTGCAAGGGCTGCGCTTGCGAATCATGTGGTATTCATCCCTTAAAAGCAGGGAAGGTTTGGGGTGCTGCTTGGTGATGACGGCTTGGTGTCACACGCGGGCAAAGCCCTTGCCTTGCGCGAGGGCGAAACCGTGTTTCGCGATTTCCTCGCTCATCCCTTAAAAGCAGGGAAAGTTTGGAACAGTACAACCTCGTCAGTCTGCACGCTGAAGCGATGTCTTAATCCCTTAAAAGCAGGGAAAGTTTGGAACGATTTAGACATGGATGGGGGTGAGCTATGACGTCTTAATCCCTTAAAAGCAGGGAAAGTTTGGAACCTTGGCGACTGCGCTAAGCCGCTAGAAACCCGCGTCTTAATCCCTTAAAAGCAGGGAAAGTTTGGAACAAACCCGATAGTAAAACTATCCCTCTATGGGGTGTCTTAATCCCTTAAAAGCAGGGAAAGTTTGGAACCGCAGATGACGCCGGAAGATGCGGCAGTGCTCAACGTCTTAATCCCTTAAAAGCAGGGAAAGTTTGGAACTGAAGAAAGCCGTTGCCGAGTACAACAAAACCGTCTTAATCCCTTAAAAGCAGGGAAAGTTTGGAACTGCGCGTTGGGTGGTTACAGCTAAAGGTATTATGTCTTAATCCCTTAAAAGCAGGGAAAGTTTGGAACAAAAGGGAGAAAGAAATTGGTTACTGCAATTCTGTCTTAATCCCTTAAAAGCAGGGAAAGTTTGGAACTGATGAATGTTGTTAACAACATTCCTGCTGAGAAGTCTTAATCCCTTAAAAGCAGGGAAAGTTTGGAACGTGCGCAACGACAAAGGTCACATTGTGGCAGTTACGTCTTAATCCCTTAAAAGCAGGGAAAGTTTGGAACAAAAGTCATCATGGATGATGTCCGTAGTAACAGGTCTTAATCCCTTAAAAGCAGGGAAAGTTTGGAACTTATCCTGCTAGTACAATAGTTGCTAGCAGCAGTGGTCTTAATCCCTTAAAAGCAGGGAAAGTTTGGAACTGCAAGCCGTTTTTTCCGAAACAGAATCAATAGCCTACAGACCCCTTTATCAACTTTTTGAGAAACCCAAAAGTTGATGGTTTTTTGACCAGTTGGTTTGCCAACCAAGTCACACTTTTGATGCGAATTGTCTGACAAAGAGCCGACGGGAGTTCCAAACATCCCTGCGTG
>CALFYA010000026.1 GCA_937952925.1 uncultured Moraxellaceae bacterium | reverse complement strand
TTGGCGATCAATGCAACCGGTAACGTGGGCGTCAATACGCTGACGGGCAACAGTGCGATCAACACCTTAAATGGCAAATCTGGCGATGATGATCTGTATGGCGGCGGTGATAACGACATCTTGATCGGAGAGCTGGGCAACGACTATTTGGATGGTGGTGTGGGTAGCGATACGATGCAAGGCGGTGCTGGCAACGATACCTATGTGCGCAACAATAGCGGCGATGTGATCACCGAACTGGCCAACGAAGGCACCGATACGGTATTGACCACCCTGAGCTATAGCTTGGGTGCTGAGATTGAACACGCCACCCTCACCGGAGCCAATGTCGGTAACTTGATCGGGCAAGCCAAAGATAACCAACTGACTGGCAACCAAGCTGCTAATACGCTCGATGGGCAAGGTGGCCTTGATGTACTGACCGGTGGTTTGGGCAACGACACTTATCTGCTCAAACGTGGCTATGCCGCTGATCGCATCGTCGAAAATGATGCGACGCTCAACAATCTGGATATCGTCCAATTTGGGGTAGATATTGCGGCTGATCAGTTGTGGCTACGCCGCGTGGGCAACGACTTACACGTCAGTGTGATCGGGACAGCGGATCAAATCACGGTGCAAAACTGGTATTTGGGCAATGCGTACCACACCGAGCAACTCAAGTCGGGCAATGGCAAAACCTTGAGCGATGCCAATGTGCAAAACTTGGTCAACGCGATGGCGGGGATGACCCCACCCCCGATGGGACAAACCAACCTGACCGCCGCACAGCACGCACAGTTGGATGGGGTGATTGCAGCCAATTGGTTGTAAGAATCTGTGCGTCATGCCGACTTCGGTTGGGATGACGCGATGGTTTAGACAGGCCATTCCTCAAAGACTTTACTGATGATCCACCAGCGTTCATCAAGTTTGACCACGCTTAAAATGTCTTGATAGTGCTTGGGTGCGATGGTGCAGGCCAAGCGCACCAATGCGGTATGCTCACCCAATAATTCGATGTGTTGCACATCCAACTGATACGGCTGGCCTTGCGAGGCCGCCGATATCCGCTGCCGCACCACCGCAAAATAATCCGGCATATCGCGCCGTAGCAACTGCCCACTTGAGGCGGTGGCATACAACGCTTGTGGATGTAGCACTTGTGCAAGCAACGCCACATCACAACGATACAGCCCTTCGATATACCGCCCAATCAAGTGTTTGATCTGGGCAAGATCAGCAGTGTTCATTGCGACTTTGCCGCTCGTGCACGGCGCACTTTGACCATCTCACCAGCGATGCCCCAATCTTCAGTATCGACTTCGTGTAGCAACACAAAGGTGGTGTTGGGATCTTTGCCCAACACATCCACCATCAGTTGCGTGGCTCCGGCAATCAGCTCGGCTTTTTGGGCAGCAGTCACCCCGTCACGGGTGATATGGATATGGATGAGAGGCATGATCAGACTCAGCAGTAGATAGGAGCTTTGATCCTAAAGCGATTGATTCATGCAAAAAATCACACATCACGGATAAGATTTATTCCATCATAAGCATGAATCAATCGGGCAGCACGGTATGAATCCACGATTATTTGACGACATGATGATTGGCACGCTAGAGCTGTTTTGCCTGACGGCGGAGCTAGGCAGCTTTACTGCGGTGGCGCATCAATTGGGATTGACCCCCACAGCGGTGAGTCGAGGGATGACCCGACTAGAAGCACGTTATGGTGCACAGCTACTGATCCGCTCAACCCGTCAGATCCGCCTCACTCCCGCAGGCCAAGCGTTTGCGGTGGCCTGTCGGCAAGCGTTGGAACAACTCAAACAAGCCGAACGGCAATTGACCGATCAGCAGCAGCACGTGGCAGGCTTGGTGCGTTGTAGTGTGCCAACGTCATACGGGCATTATCGGATTGCTGCTTTGATGCCTGCATTACATCAACGCTATCCACAACTCAAACTCGAATTGCATTTTAGTAATCATAATGTTGATTTTATTCAAGATGGCTATGATTTGGCGATCCGTGCGCGTGAGCAACCCGATTCCAACTTGATCTTGCGACCCCTCGAAGACGCCGAATTGATCACCGTCGCTGCGCCGCGTTATTTGACGCGTTATGGCACCCCACAGACACCAGACGACTTAAAGCAGCATCAATGTATCGGTTTTATTTTGCCGAGTCGTGGCACCACCGTGGCGTGGCAGTTTGAACAGCAAGGACGTTTGCAAGCGGTCGAGGTGGGCGGCTGGCTGGCTTATCGCGACGATATTTTGGCAGGAGTCACCCTTGCCAAGCAGGGTGCAGGCGTGGTGCAAATCTATCGGTTTTTGGTAGAAGATGCGCTCGCCGATGGGACATTGGTGCAGGTGCTGCCACAGTACGCCTGTGGCTCGCGGCCATTTTCATTGATCTATCCAGCGCAGCGTTATATGTCTGCACCGGTACGGGCGGTGGTGGAGTTTTTGGTTGAGCAATGTCGGATGCTCAGCAGAGGAGTGTGAGGATCAATCACACCGAAAAACGGTTTTCGATCACCACATCCTCATAAGACATCGCGCCTGAGCGAGGGAACGCCTCACGGATCGGCTTGCCAATGGTCACGATCATGCCCACCACATGATCATCGGGTAGGTTGATCAACTTGCCCACTGCATCGATATCAAAACCAATCATCGGGCATGCACCGTAGCCAAGCTCTTGCGCGGTCAGCATCAAGGTTTGCGCCGCCAACCCGACCGAGCGCATCGCTTCGTCACGTTGCAGCCACTCACGCCCGCGATAAAAATCTTGCAGCATATTCACCATCAGCTCACGGGTGGCTGCATCGGGCAGATCGCGCCAGTAGCGTTCGGGTTGTTTTTGCCATGCGTTGACATCGGCACACAGCACAATCGTCAAACTTGCATCGGTGATTTGCGCTTGATTCCATGCGGCTGCCCGCACTTGTGCACGGAGTTCAGGGTCTTTGACCAACACAAAGCGCCAGTGTTGGATGTTAAACGAAGTGGGTGCGAGGCGAGCCGCATTCAACAATTGTTGCTCAATCTCAGCAGGCATCACATGGGTGGGATCAAAATGTTTGACGGCGCGGCGTTGTTGGATGGCATCTAAAACGTTCATGGTGCTTCTCAATGATGAACAGGTGGAGTGATGCTAATCGAGTGGATGCAAAAAGAATAGAATGCACATTTTTAGCCTATACATACATTTTGTATACTGTAAGATCATATGATCAGCCAATCGAGAGGTGGTGTGGGATGCGTGAAGATCAAGTCTGTGACAGCGTGGCGTGCCCGATGACCTTGGCGCTTGATGTGATTGGTGGCAAATGGAAAGGGATTATTTTGTATCACCTACGCGATGAGACCAAGCGTTTCAATGAGTTGCTGCGCTTGATGCCCCATATCACCCAACGCATGCTGACCCGTCAATTGCGTGAGCTTGAGCAAGATGGCATCGTCCATCGTCAGGTGTATGCGCAAGTGCCGCCCAAAGTCGAATACTCACTGACGGCGGTAGGGCGAACCTTGATGCCAGTGGTGAAGGCGCTGACCGATTGGGGGCGGATGTATGAGGGCTTGCAGCTACCGCGCCAAGCCCGTATGGATCATGAGGACGTGCTATCAGCTTGAGCTGTCTGCTCATACGGCAGGGTGGGCGCAGCAAAACGCGACGCATCGGTGGTGAGGGTGCGTTCGATCTTGCCATCTTGAAACCAGATCAATTGACCGCGTTCAAAGGCTGTCCACTGTTCGTTGTCGGTGAGGGGTTCGGTGGCAATCACCGCCACGCGGTCATCGGGTGTGGTGTAATCACTAAAATCAATACTCATATCAATATCAATCAGATGAGCATGAGCAAACGGATATTCACGCACAATCCAATGCAGCTTGGTGGTGGCAAATGCATACAAGCTATGCCCATTGGACAGCAAAAAATTAAAGGTGCCATATTCGGCAATTTGTGGGGCAATCACGGAGAGCGCTTCAAAAATCTGTGCAGGCTCAGGTTCATTGCAGCCAAACGTTTCACGCAAATGCTGAAACACCAAACAGGCGGCACGCTCGCTATCGGTGGTGCCGACCGGTTGAAATGCGCCGCATAGCGCCGGATAAAACTCACGCAGATCACCATTGTGCGCAAAAATCCAGTGTCTGCCCCACAGCTCACGCATAAACGGATGGACGTTCTCCAAGCATGTTGCGCCTTGGGTGGCCTTGCGGATATGGGCGATCACGTTGCGTGATTTGATCGGGTAGTGGCGAATCATCTGCGCGATGGGCGATTTGCACGCCGCTTCGATATCGACAAACAAGCGGCAGGCTTTGTGCTCAAAAAACGCAATGCCAAAACCATCGGCGTGATCGCCGGTGATGCCAGAGCGTTGGGCAAAGCCTGAAAATGAGAAGTTGATGTCGGTGGGCGTGGCACAGTTCATGCCGAGCAATTCGCACATGGTGGAGCAGGTCAAACCAGAAACACTGTTCAGTGTGGCAGAGTTTTTTTTGAGTGTGAAGCGAGGATACGACGTTCTAATCTGAATTTTTTGAATAATTAATTTTCGTCTGAAACGATTTGACACCATATTAACAGTCGCTTACTTTTTTCATTGAAATCTAAAGCTTGCTTGAGAGTTGCTGTGTTAAGCAGTTTTTAGTATTCAGACTCGTTAAAATTTTTTCTAAGGGGTAATTTTTTATGAAACAGTATGTTGAGAAGCCTTTGGTCGCTGCCATTAGTGCTGTGCTAACCTTGTCGGCTGTGCAACAGGTGTGGGCGTTTAAGCCAGACAAGCATGACCACGGCCATACCATGATTACTAGCGGTGTGCTAAACCACACAACAGCAACAGCGGATTTCGTCAATCTTGGTGAGTTTAGTTATCACGGTAGACCATCAGGAGGGCTATTTTTCTCCTCCAAGTTTTCGACAGGTCAAGAAGCTTTTTTTTCACAGCAAGCTGCTATTGCAATAACAATTGGTAATCAATCTACAGATTATTTGTTAGAAACCAACAATTTTGATGATGTATTATGGAATCGTTATGCAGGTAAGATGAATGCATGGGTTTTTAGGGATCATACGAGCTTACCCTTAGATCGCCGTTTATGGCGGCCTACTGAAGAGGCAAAATCTGAAAGTTCTGAGCCGATTGCGCATTGTGATGATGATCTTATTCTTGAGTGTAGTGACCGCATCAAAGAATTACGCACAATGGCAATAAATAGCCTGTCTAGTGCAATCAACGCAAAAAATGATTTGAACAAAGAAAAAGCACAAGTGAAAGCATGGCTTTTATTGGGCAAAGCACTGCATACGCTGCAAGATTTTTATGCACATAGTACATTTGCAGATGCTCAAGAAAGTGATTCTGCCTATTTTACTGAACTCACCAAAGAAGGGTTGCGTAATGAACTAATTAGGAAAATTGTAACAAGGAATGCTGATATTAACGTTTGCCAGCCTCGCTCGGAACCAAATACGCCGCTATATATTCAGAGCTTCGCGAATAATGGCGGAAATTGGAAGATTGTTTATAAAGAAAAATATTCTACAGGATATTCAGACAATCTAAAGTCCGCTGGCTTGAATTTAGGCGTTGCACGCGATACTATTGCCTCTCGATGTGATCATGGTTTTGATAAATTAAAAGATTATTTTCTGTCAAGCGAATTATCTGGTATTGCTAAAGACGACCCATACGCACCACTGACAGACCATGATCCTGATCGTAGTAAGACATCGGAGTTACATATCCGCGCTACGATTCAAGCAGCCAACCACACCAAAGTCTTTTTGGAAGAAACTGTTGCACTGATTAAGCAATATTACCCAGATACCGAAACGCAAGACAAAATGATTTCGGTCTTGCTGGATGTGCCTGTTCCAGCCAAAAACCCCATTCCAGAATCGGAAACCAAAGGAAGTAAACCTGTTTACGGCTTCGTTATTGATACAACAGGCAGCATGGGCGATATCATCCAAGGTGTACGTAACCAAATTGATAGCAAAATTGCTGAGGCAGCCAGCAAGAACGCGAATCAGCAGTTCATGTTGATCACATTCAACGACAACAAAGATGGTGATCCATCTCCTTATGCTGGCACATCCACCCCGCTCTTTGGCAAAGCCGATTTTATTTCAGGCCAAGTGCGCACATTAAATGTTGAAGGTGGGGGGGATTGCCCAGAAAATGCCTTTGGTGGAACGCTCAAAGCGGTTGTTGAAGCGCCCGAGGGTAGTACACTCTATGTATTCACGGATGCCTCAGCAAACGACCTAGATTTTATGGAGCAGCTAAAAGGCATTGCTAATAAAAAACGAATCACCATCAATCCTGTCGTTTCAGGTACCTGTGGTTCGTCGTCCCGCTTTGCTGCTGCCCGCAGTAAAAAAACGGGTGGTCAAGCCGATACCCGCTTTTTTAGCAAACCCATCAAAGAAGCTGCGAATGCTCGTGCATTAGCGGCAAGCTATACCGTCGATCAACCCTACTTAGACCTTGCCGCTGCAACAGGTGGCCAAGTGATTCAAACCGAACATGATGCAGCGTCAGTCGAAGCCGCATTAGCAGGGCTTGACCTCACGGTGGAGCTGGTCAATCTCAAAACCATTCGTGCAGAACAAGGTACAATCAGCGCAGCCAAAACAGTCGAATTTAAACTCGATGATGCCGCAACCGTGCTGTCTGTGGTTGCAACTCTCGACAAGGGTGATGTGTCGTTTACCTCGCCCTCTGGCATTGTTGTTGCGGGTGGCAAATTCAAACTCTTGCCATTTTTGGGTGGTACAACCCTCAAAGCGATTGACCCAAGTGTAGGGGTGTGGAAAGTCACCTTTACACCTACTGAAGGTGAAACCGCGAATTACAGCGTACGTGCCGAAGCCAACGCACGCGCCGATCTGAAATCCATTCGTTTTACAGGCGTCGCTGAAATTGGCCGTGCA
>CALFYA010000025.1 GCA_937952925.1 uncultured Moraxellaceae bacterium | reverse complement strand
GATGCCTTTGCTGTGACGGGATCGATCACCTCAACGTGATGGACTGACTCCGTCAACTTGACGGAATCTTGAGATTCAACAACTTGCACAGAAAAATCGACCAAATGGGCAATCTTGCTGTAGTCGATCCGATAGTAATTGGTACGGTTGGATTTGTGGGCGCTGAGCTTGTCGATCAACAGCACACCGTGCTGTTTGAGCCGTGCAATCGTCCGTTCAATGGTCGAGGTGCTCCAACACTTGAGCTTGAGCCGCCATTGCTCAACCGTGTTGTAGATCCACTTATAGCCATCGAGCAACAAGCCTTGGCTGCTTTGACTGCTGATGTAGTGCAGCTGCTGCAAAAATGTGGCACCAACCACGCCAAAGGTCTCGACCAGTGACGACAACAACACCAGTGGCTGATCTGCGGTGAGGAGTTTGGACGTAGGGATAGAAAGAGGAGTCGTGTGCATGGTGCATACCCGTGGCAAGCAAAAGATCGCCTGCCGACCACTTTCCACGGTGGGAGGCAGACCAAACGGGGGTGGAAATACCGCGCAACACAGACGGCCAGCCGAAACTGCCCCGCTTGATCTGCCATATTGGCACACCAAAAGATGTGCAAAAGACCTGAGAAAACAGGCGTTTTGCATGTACTGCTATACGGGTTTCCACGCCCGACCATAGGATGATGCTATGGACGCGCACAGTCAACCATGCAAGGCCAATGGTGTCAAGCATCCTGCGCAACACCAGATCGGACTTGCTCAATACAGCATCAATCGCCTTTTGCCTTCTTGCGCAGCAACGCCCCTCGATCATCGGTGCGTTTGAGCTTGTGGACGCGTGAAGGAATCATCACTTTAAGTTGACGGGATGTTTGTATTCAATGGGTTAGACTAGATCACACGCCATCCAGACCAAGCAACGCTGTGGCATTGCCAATCGACCGTAAATCTGTAGCATCATGACCGTAAATCTGTAGCAGAATGCTAATATTTTCATTAATAATCATAATTTTAAATATTTATAAAAACTCTTAGAATCTTTTCAAATGTTTAAAAGGATATCGAAGGCGCAAAACAATATTGACCACCACCACCCAGCATATTTTTGCCCAAAACACGCCAAACACAAGCTTGTGAAACCTATAAAATCATAAGCTTACGAAACAAAAAAATAAGATCGGACTCCGCTTTAATGACTTCACCGCCCCTGATGGAGTCTGCAACATGTCGAGTCTGGCTTGTATCAAACCGTTGTCGATGATCGCACACGACCTTGATCGCTATTTCCGTCTGCATCAGGGCGCGACCGACGCACTCGCCACATGGTTGCAACTCCAATTTCACCCCGTCCAAG
>CALFYA010000024.1 GCA_937952925.1 uncultured Moraxellaceae bacterium | reverse complement strand
TTGACGCGCAGCACCCAGTCGCTGGTGGGGCTGTCGGCAAACGGAATGTAGATTTGCGCAGCCACCAAGGTGGCGTTCTTGAGGGCATACTCGTAGCCGTTGCTCTTTTCGGTGAGCGTGGAGGCCATTTTGTTGTGCACGCGCGTGATCTGGCCTGCCGTGTCCATCTCGAGGTAGATGTTGCTGGCGTCGCTGATTTCACGCGCACCGCAGCGCTCGCGCACGTACGCCTCGGTGATGTCGAGCGTGGTGGATGTGGGGGCCGCAGTGGCGCTCATCCATTGGACCCGAAAGCCAGCAAGATCGGCTTGTGCACCGATCTGATGACGAGGACTAGTCGAACGCCCCACCGTCATGGCAGTTGTACCAGTTGTTGACCTTGCTGCATCCAACAGGTCGGCGTGCGTTCGATTTGACTCCCCACCAACTGTAGTTGTCCGGTCCTGCCCATAAACTCAGCACTCGGGGCTTGAGCGAGCATCAACTGTGCCAGTTGCCATGCGTCCGCACCAAATGCCACCAAACGCTGATAGCCCACGGGAACTGGTTTTTGCTGCTGCTGTTTGACCAACTCCGGCCATAACGGTTGATACAGTGCGGTCACGTCACAAAATTGGATGTGTTGTGGCAGGATCACACTCGGATCAACCGCCAGTGCAGTGGTATATAGCCGCTGTTTGGGTAAGCCTTGCAACTGACTGATCCACTGCGGCCGACCCAGCAACAACAGGGCTTGATGGGGCAACAATTGCGCAGGCACTTGGTTCTGCTCGACCCAAATGCCGCGCCAGCGTTGATTGAGCGCTTGTTCAAAACGCTGGGTATGGGTTTGCCCTGCTTCGCGCAGTACCAACAACTCATTCACCCCTTCGGCTTTAATTCGTTGCTCTAGCGCAAATGCATCTTCTTCGGGGGCAAGGGCAAACTCCCACACCGATGCCGCGTCGCTATCGACTTGATTGAGTGCCAAGACAGGGATACTCGGATTGAGCTTGATCAGCTCAGCAACCCGCTGCCGATCGAGTGGGCCAATCAGCAATTCGGTGTTGGCGTTGATGTGCTTTTTGAGTAAGGATTTGAGCGGTTGCCCGTCATCGGCCACAAAGCGCAGCGTTGGCCGGACGTTTGCGGCATAATACGCAGCGTTTAGGCCATCTTGGATGCTTTGTGCTGCATGAGCGAGTGCACCAGTCGTTGGTAGCAATACCA
>CALFYA010000023.1 GCA_937952925.1 uncultured Moraxellaceae bacterium | reverse complement strand
GTGGGATCACCATTGATCACGGTAAAGGGATTGCTCGTATCGGTGGGGTCTGCGGCGAGTGCCACTTTAAATTTGGCCACGCCGTTGCCCGCATTCATCACATATAAGTTGCCTTTTTGCCCAAGACCATACAGCTCGCCTGTCGAGGGGCGGTAGTCGATGGCAACCAGTGCATCATCTGCCTTTAGTCCGGTAATTGCGCGTACCGACAGCAGTGTGTTGGCAGGATCGACACGATTAAACGAAATCAGCTGACCCAAATCGGTCAACGCAATAGTGTCATTGGTAGGAACGGCAGATGTGATATTGGCAGAAATATCTTCACCATCAAGGCTACAGCCGCCTAGCCCTAGTGTTGAAAGCGTCAAAATAGCCAAGCTTAAACGGTGAAGTTGCATGATTTATCCTTACCCAACGCTGCATCATCAATGCGGCTTATCAAAACAGAAAACTGGCAAAAGTCTATAGCAATTTGGACAACAACGTGCAGAAAACAAGTTCGACCAAAAAGCTGCTAGAATATCGCGCTTCCTTGATTGTCTGCCCTTTTGGACTGCCATGACCACGCCCAATATCCAGCAAGATCGTATTTTGATTCTCGATTTCGGCTCTCAATATAGCCAACTGATTGCGCGTCGCGTGCGCGAAGCGGGCGTGTATTCAGAGATGCATGCGTTTGATATGGCGGAGGCTGACATTCGCGCCTTCAATCCCAAAGGCATTATCTTGTCGGGTGGCCCTGAAAGCGTTCATGAAGCCAACAGCCCGCGCGCACCACAAGTGGTGTTTGATTTGGGCGTGCCGGTATTGGGCATTTGCTATGGCATGCAGACCATGGCAGAGCAACTCGGTGGCAAAGTTGAAGCGGGGACTGTGCACGAATTTGGCTATGCCCAAATTGATCTTGGTCAAGCCGACCGCTTGTTTGATGGCATCGAAGATGAGCCCAATAAGCTGAATGTATGGATGAGTCACGGCGACAAAGTGACCCAGATTCCAGACACCTTCCGTGTCACTGCCAGCACGCCAAGCTGCCCGATTGCCGCGATGAGCGATGAAGCCCGTCAATTCTATGGCGTACAGTTTCACCCCGAAGTCACCCACACCGTACAAGGCGAAGCACTGATTGGTCGCTTTGTGCATGGCATTTGTGGCTGTGGCAACAGTTGGAATCCAGACAACATCATCGACATGCTCATCAGTAAGATGCGCGCACAAGTGGGCAACGAGAAAGTCTTGCTCGGTTTGTCGGGTGGTGTTGATTCGTCGGTGGTGGCAGCGCTGTTGCACCGTGCGATTGGCGATCAGTTGACTTGTGTGTTTGTAGACAACGGCTTGCTGCGTTTGCACGAAGGCGATCAAGTGATGCAAATGTTTGCCGAAAACATGGGCATTCGGGTGATCCGTGCCGATGCGGAAGCGCGTTTCTTGGGCGCACTATCGGGCGTGACTGATCCAGAAGCCAAACGCAAAATCATTGGTCGTGAATTTATCGAAGTGTTTGCCGAAGAAGCACGCAAACTCGATGGCGTGAAATTCTTGGCGCAAGGCACGATTTATCCCGATGTGATTGAATCGGCAGGCAGCAAACAAGGCAAAGCACACAATATCAAATCGCACCACAACGTCGGTGGTTTGCCGGCTGATTTGGCGTTTGAATTGGTCGAGCCGCTGCGTGAATTGTTTAAAGATGAAGTGCGCAAGATCGGTGTGGCACTCGGCTTGCCTGCGCGGATGATCTATCGCCATCCATTCCCCGGCCCCGGTCTTGGCGTGCGGATTTTGGGTGAGATCAAAAAAGAATACGCCGACATCTTGCGCCGTGCCGATGCGATCTTTATGGAAGAGTTGGTGCGCAGTGGCTGGTACGACAAAACCGCGCAAGCCTTTGCAGTGTTCCAACCGATCAAATCAGTGGGCGTGGTGGGAGATGGCCGCCGTTATGCGTGGGTGATTGCGCTGCGTGCGGTGGAAACCATCGACTTTATGACTGCACGTTTTGCCCATCTGCCATATGATCTGATCGAAACGGTCAGCAATCGCATCATGAATGAAATCAAAGAAGTGTCGCGTGTGACTTATGATGTGAGCAGCAAGCCACCAGCAACGATTGAATGGGAGTAAGAGCGGTGACTTGGAAAAAATTAATCCCGACAGAACTGTTTGACCACTATGAATTTCATAACTATGGTCATGCTGTTGAGATTTTGCATCAGTCTTATCCAGAGCAGTTTTTAGAGATCTTATGGATGCTTGTTTTATTCAGAATACAAGAATCTGAGTTGACAGCATCTGGAGGAAACGAATCTCCTATCCCTAAGAAAATTAGTAGGTTGATGAATGCTGTTAACTGGC
>CALFYA010000022.1 GCA_937952925.1 uncultured Moraxellaceae bacterium | reverse complement strand
CGGTTGGTGGGCAGTCAAATCGAACGGCTGCCGAGTTGTTGGATCCAGCAAGGTCAGCAGTTGGTGCAATTGCCATGACCGTGGGGCGTTCGACCAGTCCCACCCATCAAATTGGTGCACATGCCGAGGAGTTTGCGGCGCGTTATGTGCAACATCATGGCTATACCGTGATTGCGCAAAACTATCATCAGCGTTGTGGCGAGATTGATGTGATCATCTGTCGTGAGCAACAACTGGTCTTTATGGAGGTGCGACAGCGCAAAGTATCGGTGTATGGCGATGCAGCGTTGTCCATCACCCCTGCCAAGCAGCGTAAACTCTATCAAACCGCCCAATGTTTTTTACAGCAATATCCACAATATCAGTGTTTTGAATGCCGATTTGATGTATTGGCGCTCAATCAAGTGGGGCGCGAGGTACAGGTAGAGTGGATTGAAGCAGCATTTATGGGCTAGCTGCAAAAACCCAACAGCCCTGCATCATGTTTGCGCATAGATTTTGCTAGACTGCTGTACGCAGCAGTATTTTCACATCAACAAAGGAACCTATGGTGAAGCGTCATCTGATTGGTACTGTCCTCATCTGTAGTCTGGCTCTGACCGGTTGTTCAACCTTTTTGGCCTCAGCGTCTGGCACTGCACCGGTGGGTGTCGCAAACAGCGAACGCTCATTTGCGCAAATTGTGAGTGATAACGGGATTGTCAAAACGGCTGAAATCAACCTATACAAACTAGACCCCCGTTTTAAATTTTCACGGGTCAAAATCGACAGCTTTCATAGTGTGGTGCTGCTGACCGGACAAGTGCCCGATGAGCATCTCAAAAAATTGGCCGAAGACAACGTCAAATCGATGAGCGATGTCAAAGCCGTGCACAACTACATCACGGTGGGCGATAAATCTGAGTACAACTCAATTGTGCAAGACGGC
Organism: uncultured Moraxellaceae bacterium; assembly: GCA_937952925.1. Classification (GTDB taxonomy): domain Bacteria; phylum Pseudomonadota; class Gammaproteobacteria; order Pseudomonadales; family Moraxellaceae; genus CALFYA01. The sequence continues at coordinate 7,864 of CALFYA010000022.1, read as the reverse complement.
ATGCTGACCGCCACCCTTCGCAAAAATATTTTGCTCGATAAACGGGTACGCGACACCAAGGTAAAAGTCGTCACTGAGGCTGCTGTGGTGTATGTGATGGGACGTCTGACGCCCTCCGAAACCAATGCCATCATGGATGTACTGCAAAAGACCGGCGGCATGACCAAGATTGTCTCGCTGATTGATAGCCTGCCTGAAAGCGGTGTACCAGTGGTGGTCGCAACGCCTGCGGCCAAACCTGAGCAAGCATTGGCAGCACCAGAACCAGCCACCACTGTGGCGATTATCCCCCTCAGTGATGCGACACCAGCGGAGATCCAGCCGATTGAACAGCCCGCAGCTGCTGCAAGTACAGACGTTGCAGCCAACAGTAGCACGCCTGCTGAGCTGACCGCGCAGCCGTTGCCATGATCAACCGTCTCAAAGCCATTGCAGTCGCCACCCATGCCGTGTTGCTCGGTGGTTGCTCAGCGACTCATTTGCTGACCGCAATCACGCCTGACCAACAGGTGCGGGTGGTGCGCGATGTGGCGTATGGGCAACACCCGCGTCAGATGCTGGATATTTATCATCCACCCCAAAGTGGTCAGCATCCCGTGGTGGTATTTGTGTATGGTGGCTCTTGGCAAAATGGTGATCGGGCAGGCTACGGCTTTGTCGGCAAACGCTTGGCGCAAGCAGGCTATGTGACGGTCATCATTGACTATCGTCTTGCCCCTGAGTATCGCTATCCGGCATTTGTCCAAGATACCGCCGATGCGATTGGCTGGACGTATCGCCAGATTGCGCAGTATGGCGGTGATCCGATGCGCATGAGTGTGATGGGGCATTCCGCTGGTGCATTTAATGCCATCACCGCGATTGATGATCTGCGCTTTTGGCAAACTACTGGTGTTCCAGATCAAGCAATCTGCACGGTGATTGGCTTGGCAGGCCCCTACGCGTTTGATTTTCGCACCGATCCGACCAAAATTGCCTTTCCTGTGGATGGTCAGCCCGATGCGATCATGCCAGATCGGATTGCACGCAAAGGTGCACCGCCCCATGTGCTGCTGATGGGTGAAAAAGACACCGTGGTCGGACGCTTTAACGCCACCAAGCTACACGCACGCCTTGTGCAGCAAGGCGTCCCCGTGACCTTGCAACAGATTGATCGGGTCAATCATGCCAGTATGATTGTCGCCTTTACCCCTGCATTTAACTTTTTGGGCAAAACGCCACAAATTGTTTTGCAGTATTTAAATACAGCTTGTCAAAAATAATAAATTTTTGAATAAAGGGCTTGTTTTTTGAATAAAGTTCATTAAAATGCGCATCATTGTTTGAGCATCCCGCCCAAACCCCAGATTCGGAGGTTGTGTCATGACGTTGTTAATCGAGAGTATCACAGCCTAAATCGGTAGACGTCTAGACATGTTCGAGCGTTTACCTTGTGGTGAATGTTCGAATGCCTCCAAAACCTCGGCATTCGTCGAGGTTTTTTATTGCCTCCTACATTCATCCCACTGATTGCACAGTCTTTTAAAGATTGGTGCCCTGATTGATATTGCGTGTGCCGCCGTTCCCAGACTTCGGCTGGCGGTCTATCCGACTGTACAGCATTCTGCTTGCACTGATCGTGTGAGCAGCAAGGTACTTAAAAGCATTGTCACCACAAGTGATGTGCTTTGGACGCGTATATTCAAATCAATCAGGCACCATATATTTAAAAGGCGTAGACGCACTTTAATCTGTATAGAGATTAAGGTTAGGCTGATTATTGGCAAAATTTTTATAATCAATTCGGATGGAAAATATAATGGCCATTCAACTGACGCTCAATGCCAATAGTGGCTATGGCGTACCCGTCAAAATTTTTACCCGCGATGTGGAAGAGGAAGCCCTCAACCAATTGCGCCAAGTCGCCCAACTACAATTTATCCACTCCCATGTGGCGGTGATGCCCGATGTCCATGCGGGGATTGGCGCGACGGTGGGCAGTGTGATTCCCACCAAAAACGCCATCATTCCAGCAGCCGTGGGCGTGGATATTGGGTGTGGTATGAATGCGATTCGCCTGAATTTGTCGGCGAGTCAATTGCCCGATGATTTGCGCCCCTTGCGTGTGGCGATTGAGCGGAGCGTGCCTGTGGGTTTTGAGATGCACAAGCAAATCAAAGCCAAAGCTTCGACGCTTGATCCACTCGCACAGCGACTCAAGCGGATTACCGACAAACACAAAGGCTTGCTGCGGATGCTGCGTGATTTTGACCGGACATGGCAAAAGCAGCTCGGTACGCTCGGTGGGGGAAATCACTTTATCGAGCTGTGTTTGGACGAAGCCGATCAGGTGTGGGTGATGCTGCATTCGGGCAGTCGCGGTTTGGGCAACTGTATCGGCACTTACTTTATTGAACGTGCCAAAAAAGAAGCGCAGCACCGCTTTGGTCATGTGCCCGACAAAGATTTGTCTTACTTTGCCGAAGGCTCGGATAGCTTTGGTGATTATGTAGAAGCGGTCAATTGGGCGCAGGATTATGCGATGGAAAATCGCCGTGAAATGATGCGGTTGATTTTGCAAGCGATCCGGCCACATTTGCCGCCGTTTCAGATGAGTAAAGAGGCGATCAATTGCCACCACAACTATGTGGAGGAAGAAACCCATTTTGGTGAATCGGTGTATGTGACCCGCAAAGGTGCGATTAGTGCGTATGCAGGGGAGCTGGGCATCATCCCCGGTAGCATGGGGGCGAAGTCTTACATCGTGCGCGGCAAAGGCAATCCACAGTCGTTTTGCTCATGTTCGCATGGCGCAGGGCGGCGCATGAGTCGGGGCAAGGCTAAGCGGGTGTTTAGTGTGGACGATTTGGTGCAGCAAACCGCAGGCATCGAATGCCGCAAAGACGCAGGCGTGCTCGATGAAATTCCACAAGCCTACAAAGACATTGACGTGGTGATGGATAACCAGACCGACTTGGTCGAAGTGGTGCATACCTTACGTCAAGTGCTGTGTATCAAAGGTTAGGAGTGAGATCATGAAACTCAAAAAACTGCCACAGTTCCGCGAACGCAATCATCTGGCCTTGCATCCACTGTTACACAAAGGCGGTGTGCATCAAGAAGATGATATCGACACAGCGCGGATGCGCGAGCGGCGTGCCACTCGGCAAAAGCTCAAGCGGACGGATTGGCTTAAAGCAAGTGACGAGTAGGCTCAATAGTGACGACGCTACAAAAGCGTCGTCATTGATTTAAGATTTTGCATGTTTCAACAGGGTATCTCGAATTTTTGCAGGCTCAAACACCACATCAAAACACCAATGACCAAATGCACCTTGCTCATTGACTGCCTCAACCCATGTTTGCATGGCTAAGCGTTTTGCACGATTTTTATCACTGTCTTGCCCTTTGATCTCAAGAACGAGCGTTTTGCCATTGGTGAGTCGGATCAGATAGTCTGGGATGAATAATTTGGTTGCTCCTTTCCACAAATAGCGAATAGAAAAATCTAAATGATCGTTTTTGACCCATGCCAATACTTCTGGCATCTCTTCACAGAGGTCGGCAGCAGTTTTTTCCCATGTGCTGTCATACACCACATGGCTAATTTGAGATTTTTGTGTTGGCATACAGGCACGAGTCGTTTGCCAAGGCTGCATATCTGCGGTTGAGCTGATGGCTTTAGGCTCAGCAAAGATCGCTGCCAATTTTTCAAGGTTTTGCTCATGTAGGTATTGGCTTAAATGACCCACAATGACGCCCATATTCAGGCCAATCAGCAGCCTCTTTCGCAGATCATCTTGATGCCAGTCACTAGGGATAACTAATAAATCACTATGCAAGAATTCCTCAACTAATCCAACAAGTTGTTGCGCAAGATAGGTTTTAGAAATGTCAAACTGCTGATTGGTCTGAAAATAGAGACGACGTGCAGCCTTAAAGATCAAAAATTGCATCCGAAAATCATCGGCTGCCTGTTCTAAGTCAATTTTTGAGAGCAACCCTAAATGTGGTGCACCAGTTAAAGAAGGCGTAATGTCCGCAGATAACGGCGTCTGCATGGGATCGAGCGTTAAAGGAGCAACGTGTGACCAGTCGATGCTGAGTTTTTGACGCATCACGCTTTCAATGCGCACAATGTTTGGCCACTTGATTTGTAGGGAATGTCGTTCTGGTTCAACCTCAACACGGGTGCTGGGTTTTGGTGGTGGCGGTGCGATGCCTCCATCTTGAGTATCCTGAAAAATCGACAGCGACAGCGACAGTGGCACACCAAAAATATTGACATACTCAGGAATGAGCAAGCCATGTTCATCAAGGTCATGTGAGACACGACGTAGCCCACGTCCAATCACTTGCTCACATAGTAATTGGCTGGTAAATGCGCGTAGTCCCATAATATGAGTAACGTTGGCCGCATCCCAACCTTCGGACAGCATTGCAACCGAAATAACGTTCTGAATATATTGTCCGGCTTTGCCTCGCTTGCCAACGGTATCCACCAGTTCGCGTAGCTGAATTTCTTGTTTCTCATTCAGCAGTTGCTGCTGGTAGTCAGCATGGGTTCCACTCGCGCGAATGATCTGCTCAAGATGTTCAGCATACGCTTTGTCTTTGCTGCTGCTGGTTTCTCCAGTTTCGGCACGCTCCAACACTTTAGAGTCTACACGCAGGGTACGCAGCGGCGCTTTTGTGTCTGCAATTGCACAGTCGCCACGGTTAAAAAAATCTTCAATCCGAGCAGCGACTTCGGTACGGTTACACACGGTGAGCATGACAGGGGGGATGGTATGTCCGGCAGACTTCCATTCGGTTGCGGTGCGTTGCCAGTCATGTGCGAGTAAGGCATAAGCTTTTTCAACCAAATCAGGCAGATCGGCAGTGGGTGGCAACGCTGGCTTTTGGTTAAAGTCTTCGCTGACTTCTTCTTCACGGTATAAGTGATACAGCTTACTGCGGTAGGTGGCGGCGTTGACGGTTGCGGTATCGCGAATCACCACGCGAGGAGTTTTGACTAGTCCGGCTTCGATGGCATCATTCAAACCAAAGTCCGAGACAATCCAAGTGTATAATCCGGTCTCTGTGTTTTTCTTACCAGTGGGTGCAAAAGGGGTTGCAGACAAGTCAAAACAGCGCAAAATCCGCCGTGTTTTGTGGATTCGGTCTAAGCCTTCAATCCAGCGTGTGGCTTGGTCAAGGTCTAATCCTTGTTCTTCGGCTTCTTTTTTACTGATTTTGCTTTCGGCTTGCACGCGATAGGCATGATGGGCTTCATCATTAATCACAATCAGATTTTTATGTTGTGCCAGAGCGCCAAGCACGCGTTTGGTGTATGCCTCATCGCTTTCTTTACCTTTTTTGACCACCGAGCGGGTTTGCTCTTCTTTGGGCATCAAGGTGTGCCAGTTTTCAATCAAGATTTCGGCTTGATTGATTCGCTCACGCAGACTTGCAGGGCACAAATGAAATTCATCGTAGACATTTTTTTCATGACTTGGCAGCAATACTTGTAGTCTGCTTTTGACGGTGAGGCCCGGCGCGACAATAAAAATTGCCTTGGAAAACCGCGTATCTTTGGGGTTGGCGAGGGCATTGAGCGTTTGCCATGTGATGATCATCGCCATCAGGCTGGTTTTGCCCGAACCGGTGGCCATTTTGTTGCAAACGCGCTCCCATGCGCCGCCGTCACCTTGTAAAACAATGCCTTGCTTATAGGTTGGATAGGCTTCCACCCACCAGATCAGGGTTTCAATCGCTTCAAGCTGGCAAAAATAAAACGGTTTATCACGTTGACCACCCACCCAACGCAGGCTGTCGGCATCCCAGTCGCCTTTGTCATGCCAATGTTCCAGCAGTTGCAAGCTGACCGTGCTTGCACCTTCATAGCCTGCCGCACGCCAGTCATCAACACGTTGACGAATTTGATTGACCAGTTCGAGCGGTTCGACCCGTTTGGTTTGGGTACGGGTGTCGTAAATTTCATAGCCTGCCGGACGACGACCTTGAGTGAGGATAGGTTTGCCACCTTCACTATGCCAATGCTGAGTTGGGCGCAAGTAGGGCGAATTGATGATCAGTGATTGTGTGGATTTTTTCATAATCAATCCTCCAAGCGCATGACTTTCAGCGATTCAATCCCGCGATCATCGACGATCTTGACGGCGATACAACGGTTTGCACCGGCAGCAAACGGCAGTGAACGTGTGCCATGAAACTGATCTAGCTTTGATTCGTCAAGTTCGGCACGAATGTCTTTTTTCAGGCGATACCAGCCGTCTTTATTGCCTGCCATCGGGAAAAACACTTGGCGCGGATACAGCGAGCGGTTGTCGTAGTCGGTGTCGAGTGACCACATGGCGATGTTCTTTTTGCCGCCCGAATCCAGCTCTCCGGTTTTGGTGTTGAAGTAGTCGAAGCCGTTGACTTCGACTTGATACTGACCGTCTTTGAGTTTTTTCAGCTCAACATCTGGCTGACCCATCAGCCAAAATGATTGATTGCTGGCGCGTTTGGTTTTCAGGTCTTCGGTCAACAGGTCGGTGTTCATTTGCACTTTGAGCGCGGTAATGCCTTTGATGCTGTCGATGTCTTTGGCGGCTTCGGGGTCAAAGCTAAACGCGCAGAATACTAAAAGTTTTGGCGTGGGGAATAAATCCCCCGCTTCGCTTTTGGCAATCTCCACTTGACGTTGTTCGAGTGCGGCATAGTCGGGGCCAAAGCTGACGGCAACACGCTCGCCAGTGTCGGCCACTGTGCCAACGGCATGGATATAGTGGGCGGAGGGTATCGGTTCGAGGCCGGTGAGTTTCAGCATCTGGCCGCCTTTGCCGCGTATACCGGTTTTGAGCAGTTCACCGCGCCATTGGCTTTGCCGTGAGGTTTCGCCTGATCGGGCGATTGCCACATCGGTGTTGTCGGTTTGTTCGGCGTCGTGCATGCCCAGCACGGTGGCAAACGGTACGGCTTCGACGGTAAATGGCCCTGTGATACGCAGTTTCTTTTTGTTGATTTCGGGTTGGTCATACAGGGTTTCTTGTCCGGCGTTGGCGGCGATGCTGGCATCCATTTGTTTTTGCATCGCTTGGCGGGCGCGGTGGAAGGCATCAAACGCGAGGCGCACGGGGTGTTTGTCGCCAGTTGGCCAGCTTTGCGAGGTGTAGTTTTTGGGTGGTTGTTCGGGGTCGGTGGGGTAGTCAAACGGCACTTCCCATTCGAGTAGGGCGTTTTTGTAGGCGGTTTCGCCAGAGGGTAGGGTTTGGCTGTCGCTGTTTTTGGCAGTGAAGTCTAAGGTTTGGCCTTTGCGTGCGCCTTCGGTGACGCTAAAGGGTTTGTTGTGGCCGCGTAGGGTTTGGTTGAGTTGGCTGAGGGCTTCTTCAATAGCGGGGTGCATGCGCTCGTAGATGCTGTCGATTTCGGGATTGTTGGCAATGCTTTTGAGGGTGACATGCGGCACGGTTTTGTAGATAAAGCCGCCTTTTAAGCCTTCGTTGGGGTATTTCAGCTCAAAATAGTCGTAGCTTGCGGTCATGAGGCGTTGTTTGGCGAGGGTGATCGCCACGCGGCTGGTGTCGCAGGTGATCCAGCGTCTGCCCCATTTTTCGGCGACGACGGCGGTGGTGCCACTGCCGCAGGTGATGTCGAGTACGAGATCGGCGGGGTCGGTAGTCATGAGCATACAGCGTTCGATGACCTTAGGATGAGTCTGCACAACGTATGATTTTGTTTCACCATAACCAGCAACTGTATCTGACCATGTGTTTAAGTAGCTCATTTTTGAAAAGTCATTAAAAAACAACTTAAAATAAAGTTTTGAGCCTAGAATAAACAGCCTGTCCGCCAGATGTAGCCGCTTTAATCCCTGTTCGTTAGTTCGCCAGCTTTTCCC
>CALFYA010000021.1 GCA_937952925.1 uncultured Moraxellaceae bacterium | reverse complement strand
AGGCGAAGACACTCTTTCCCTACACGACGCTCTTCCGATCTCCCCACTACCCTGCAACTCCTACGCCGATACGGGGCAAAAACTGGTGAAGAGCTTGGCAGAATCCCAATTCTGCATGCGCCCCGCTAAAGTGTGATGGATAAATCTGCTATCCTATCCGCCAATTTTTGCCGTTCCCTGTTTGGAGCCGACCATGACCGTCACCCTTGGCACTCCCCTACAATCTTCTGCGTTTCGCGTCCTGATGCTCGGCTCAGGCGAACTTGGCAAAGAAGTCGTGATTAGCCTGCAACGCTTGGGCGTCGAAGTACATGCCGCCGACCGTTATGCCAATGCCCCTGCCATGCAAGTGGCGCATGTCGCGCATGTGCTGAATATGGCTGATCCAAGCGCCTTGCAAGCCTTGGTCGATCAGATCAAACCCCACCTGATTGTGCCCGAAATCGAAGCCATCGCCACCGAGCAACTACTCAAAATCGAAGAAAGTGGTCAAGCCGTGGTGATCCCCTCAGCCAAAGCAGCCAACCTGACCATGAACCGTGAAGGTATCCGTAAACTCGCGGCTGAAACGCTTGGCCTGCCGACTTCACCGTACCGTTTTGCCGATTCGCTCGAATCGTTCAAAGCGGCCTGTGATGACATCGGCTACCCATGTTTTGTCAAACCAGTCATGTCATCATCAGGCAAAGGTCAATCGCGTTTGACCAGCTTTGAGCAAACCGACACCGCGTGGGAATACGCCATGCAGGGCGGTCGGGTCAGTCATGGCAAAGTGATTGTGGAAGGTCAAATCAATTTTGATTTTGAAATCACCTTGCTCACCGTGCGTGCCAAAAACCCAGAAACCGGTGCGATTGAAACCCATTTTTGTGATGCCATCGGTCACCGCCAAGAATCGGGCGATTACGTCGAAAGCTGGCAGCCCCAACCGATGACCGCCAAAGCCCTCACCGAAGCCAAACGGATTGCCGACTTGGTCACCACTGCATTCGGTGGCTGTGGTTTGTTTGGCGTGGAGTTGTTTGTGAAAGGCGATTTTGTCTGGTTCTCTGAAGTGTCCCCACGCCCACACGATACTGGCCTTGTGACCTTAGCCAGCCAATTTCAAAGCGAATTTGAGCTACACGCGCGCGCCATTTTGGGCTTGCCTGTCGATACCAGCCGCCATAGCGCAGCCGCGAGTGCGGTGATCTATGCCGGTATGGATGGTCAAAATCTGCAATTTAGTGGCTTGGAGCAAGCCCTTGCCGTTGCGGGTTCAGACTTGCGTTTGTTTGGTAAGCCCGAAGGCTTTAGCCGCCGCCGCATGGGTGTGGCAACCGTGCGTGCCAAAGATACCGATACCGCACGGACATTGGCTAAACAAGCCGCAGATGCGGTAAAAGTCAGCGGCTAATTGGCCTGATCTGATCTTTCTTGTAAAGCTGTTAAAGTGATTGATGTCATTCCCGCGAAGGCGGGAATCCATCAGTACACAGACAAATGCAATTTTTGATGATTCACTACATATCTCATGATTGATTTTGCGAGCTTCAAACACATCATCTACACCACCTGCCGCTCCCTAGACGCCACACCCTCCGACTGGTTTGTACCAGACATCACCCCCAATTTTTATGCTGTCCGCATCGCGACCCGCGACGCGGTGTTTTTTGTGTTGTGCAATCACGCTGGTCAATGGGCGTATAGCCGCACGTTTGAGCCGATGCGCTGTACCTTAGACTTTGTTGATCAACCGGCGTTTAGCACGACCTTGTATGACCTGTTTGGTCTTCGCCCACTCACCACTGCTGAACTACTGGCAGATTTTTGCCTACAGCCAGAGCTGTCGGTGGCCGATGTCCGCTATTGGAAACCCCAAACTGTGGGCGATGCGCTCTTTCACTGGTGGGATTAAGCACCCTTGCTTCCCATCAGGTTGCATGCATACACTGCGTTGTACAAAGAGAATGAGCAGATACCACATGAAAAATGCACTGATTGGGCTACTGTTGCTGGTTGTAGCGTATTGGATTGGCTCGCCTTATTGGGTGGTGCATCAAATCCAAAGTGCTGCACAAGCCAAAGACGCTCAAGCGCTCGCTGCACATATTGATTTTGTCAGTGTGCGGCAAAACCTCAAAGACCAACTCAACAACAAGATGACCGCTACAGTCGAACAGCACACCGATAATCCGTTTGCATTACTGGGTACTGCCTTTGCTGGCCTGTTGGTAGACAAGATGGTCGATGTGTATGTGACCCCTACAGGGATGCAAAAACTGATGACTGGACAATTGCCACAACTGCCCCACTCATCATCAGCCCCCGATGACACGAAGTCCACCGATTCAGCCGACTCCAAACCCGATGTCCAGATGAGCTATCAATCATTAAACAGCTTTGTGGTCACTTCCACCTCTACACAAGGTCATTCAATCCAAGCCGTCTTGACTAGACAGGGACTAACTTGGAAAGTGACCAATATTGTCTTGCCACTTGATCAGCCCACCAATTGACAAACAAGGTGATTTTTTCCATAACCCTACAGACTACCGCACTGAGCAATCCTGATGACCACGCGTGATTTGTTGCCTTTTCGCCCACCCTCACTCCAACAAGCACGCCTCGCCTATCAGGGCATTGACGCATGGTTTCAGCCTACCTTTGCAGGGCTTGAGCATCTTGATGCCGCTCGGCCTGCCTTGTATGTCGGCAATCACACCTTGTTTGGCTACGACGTGCCCGCATTGGTGATCGGTACTTATCTACACCACCAGATTTGGATGCGTGGGGTGGCGGATCGGGTACATTTTCGGGTGCCCCTGTGGAGACGTGGTGTGACACGCTTTGGCGGCTTTAATGGCACGCGTGAATCGGTCAGTGCCTTGATGCAAGCGCAGCAGCACATCTTGATCTTCCCCGGCGGTGGGCGTGAGGTGATGAAAAATAAAGGCGAAGCCTATCAATTAATTTGGAAAAATCGGGTCGGTTTTGTCGAATTGGCACTACAGCATGGCTACGACATCATTCCATTTGCCGCACATGGTGGCGAAGAAGCTTTTGATTTGCGCTATGATTCCAACGACTTTCAGGCGTCGCTCTTAGGCAAAGCTGCGCAAAAGACTGGTTTATTGCGTCATATGCGCGATGGCGAAGCGTTTGTCCCGCTGGCGACCGGACTCACTGGATTACCATTTGTGCCACGGCGTCAGCCGCTGCATTTTGAGTTTTTGCCCAGAATCCAAACCCATGACATTCCGGTGGAGCAACATGATGTTGTGAAATGGCAGCTGCGAGAGCAACTTGCTCAATCAATCTCCGCGCGACTGACTGAGCATTAAGCCTTAGATCCGTTCACGATCCCACGTCACGCCACGCTTGACGACTTTGGCAGGAATCCCTGCAATCACGGTATGTGGTTCATCGACACTACGGTTGCAAATCGAACGCGCGCCGACAATACAATCATCGGGCAAGCTCACGCCTTTGGTGATCATCACTTCTGCACCGAGCCAGACATGATTACCAATACTGATGCTTTCTGCTTTGTTGATGCGCTCACGGGTTTCAAGATCAAGGACGGAGTGCGCATCGGTGGTACGAATCACGATCTCATACGAGAACATGCAATTTTCACCCACGGTAATGTTGCAATCTTCCGTGCACAAGAAATAGCATTTTTCAATGGTGGTACCTTTGCCAATCCGGAAGGTTTGATTATCCCCCACCACGCGCAAATGACCGCGTTTGTAAGAAACTGAATCTTCAATGATAATGGTGTTGTTTTTGCCCATCACATCCAAACGAATCGCGCCCAAACGTGCCTTGTTTCCCATGATCAGCACATTGCCCGAACCCTCTAAATTTAACATGATTTTTTCATGAATTTTTGAGGTTGCCGTTTGCTCAATGGTCAATACATTCGGGTCAATTGCCGACAAATCAGTAGACATACTTCTTGCTCCAGCGCTAAATCGACGCTTACGTCAGATGAGCCTTGTGTTTAGACAAGGCCATATACATGTGGTGGGTTGGAGTATATCTGATCTGATGGAGCGCCAACATTTTTTATTCCTTAAAAATAGATGCATTATTACAGTATCTTAAGGAAGATATTGGCGCACGCTTGATGTATGTTGATTAAAACAATCGGTTCATCCCATTGAGTGCCGCCACCCGATAGGCTTCAGCCATGGTCGGATAGTTAAAGGTGGTCTGGGTAAAATAATTGAGGCTATTGTTGGGCGACAACATGACGGCTTGCCCGATATGCACAATCTCAGCCGCGTTGTTGCCAAAACAATGAATCCCCAAAATCTCTAAGGTTTCGCGGTGGAATAAGATTTTGAGCACCCCCACCGTATCACCGGTGATTTGCGCACGTGCCAGATGGCGGAAAAATGCTTGTCCCACCTCATACGGCACTTTGTCATCGGTCAGCTCTTTTTCGGTTTTGCCAATCGAGGAGATTTCGGGGATGGTGTAAATGCCAGTCGGCACGCTGACCACCGGTGACACGTTGTCTTCACCGATCATATAGGCGGCAGCGGCACGCCCTTGATCGTAGGCGGCGGAGGCCAATGAAGGCCAACCAATCACATCACCCGCCGCATACACATGTTCAACATCGGTTTGATACTGGGCATTGACGGTGAGCTGTCCACGACTGTTGGCGGTCAGCCCCATCGCGGCAAGATTGAGCTGATCGGTATTGCCCGAGCGACCATTGCACCACAAAATTGCATCGGCTTTGATTTTCTTGCCCGATTGCAAATACAAAATCACACTGTCCTCGAAGGTTTCTAGCCGTTCGATTTGCTCGTTGTGGCGGATCAACACGCCTAGCTCGCGCAAATAATACGACAGCGCATCCGCGATTTCGTCATCCAAATAATTGAGCAATTGCGATTGGGTGTTGATCAGTTCGACCTTGTAGCCCAGCCCAATAAAAATCGAGGCGTATTCGCAGCCAATCACCCCTGCGCCATAGATGATGATTTTTTGGATCGGATAATTGAGGGTGAGGATTTTGTCGCTATCAAACACGCGTGGATGGCTAAAATCGAGTTCTTTGGGCTGATACGGGCGGCTACCGGTGGCAATCACCAGTTTGTCAAAGCTCAGTTGGGTGCTGCCGCCTTCGCGTAGTTTGACCGTGAGTAGATGCGGATTGTCGATCACCGCTTGCCCATGATGCACGGCAATTTGATTGCGTTCATAAAAACGGGTGTGGGTATCGACTTGTTGCTCAATCACTTTGCGCGCATTGCCCAAAATTTGGGTGAGTGGCACATGTTTCCATTCGCCAATTTTTTGGAATAACGGATCGCGCTGATAGCGCATGATATTAAACACGGTTTGCCGCAGCGCTTTGCTTGGAATCGTGCCCACATGGGCACAGTTGCCCCCCATTTGCTCACGCTGATCAACGATCCCGACGTTGAGACCAGATTTGGCCAGTTTCATGGCAGCCGCTTCGCCCGCAGGGCCTGCACCGAGCACCAGCGCATCATATTGGTATTGTGGTGAATTGTTTTTTCGACGAGCCATGAGTGTTACTTCCGAGGATCAACCTGTGTTGATGTTAACGGCTTTTGGGCAAAACCCTATACATCAAAGGTCGAATACCCAACATTTACCCACAACATCTTGCACGTTGGCAGTGCAAGCGATGCGCCGCAACAGCACACACAGGTAGGCGTTGTCACAAGATCAGACCATAGGATGCTGTTTTTTGGCATTTTTAGGCGATTGGCATATCACTTGCTTTGCTAAAAACAAACTTGGATACAAGATAGGATCGCTTCAATGTCCGCCTCCTCTTTGTGGACGATTGCTGATTGGCAGCACGCGTACCGCACACAAGGTCAATCGCTTGAACCCCTGTTGGCATGGCATGCCAACTTAGACCCCAAAGATCCGGCATGGATTCATCTGGTGAGTCGTGAGCAACTCACCTTACAACTCGAACACCTTGCAGCTCGTTTGGTGGAATTGGGTGGTGATTGGTCACGTCTGCCGTTGTACGGTATTCCGTTTGCCGTCAAAGATAATATTGATGTGGAAGGTCTACCGACCACCGCGGCGTGTCCAATTCTCCAACCCCCTGCAAGTGTTGATGCGCATGTGGTGCAAAAACTCAAAGCACTCGGCGCGGTGGTGATTGGCAAAACCAATTTGGATCAATTTGCCACCGGTCTGGTGGGCACGCGCTCGCCGTATGGCATCGTCCCCAATCCATTTCATCCGGCTTATATCAGTGGTGGCTCCAGCTCCGGCTCGGCAAGCGTGGTCAGCCGTGGTATTGTGCCGTTTGCGCTGGGCACCGATACCGCAGGTTCGGGGCGTGTCCCTGCGGCGCTGCAAAATATTGTGGGACTCAAACCCACACGCGGTTGGTTTTCCAATACGGGGCTACTCCCCGCCTGCAAAACGCTTGATTGTATTTCAGTGTTTGCCCTGACGGTGGCAGACGCATGGCTGGTGGCCGAATTGATGGGCGGGTCAGATCCGCTTGATCCTTACTCACGCGTGCACCCACGCACTACCCCTGCGACATTTTCGTCCACACCCAAAATCGGCGTTCCTGCGTCACTGTTTTTTGCGGATGATCCGATCCAAGCGGCGGCGTTTGCAGTGGCGCAACAACAGTGGGTTGACCTTGGCGCAACCATCATTCAGATTGATTTTGAGCCATTTGAAAGACTCGCCAAACAGCTTTATCAAGGCGCATGGGTCGCTGAGCGTACCGCAGCAGTGGGTGAACTGTTGTCTGATCCAGATAGCGCACATCCGGTGGTCAAAAGTATTATTGATAAAGGCCGCTCGTTTAGTGCGGTCGATGCGTACAACGCCGAGTATCAACGGGCTGAGCTGAGTCAGCAGATCGCCCAAACCTTTGCGGCGGTGGATTGTGTGCTTGTACCGACCACCCCAACCATCTACACCATCCAAGCGTTGCTTGAGCAACCGATTGAACTCAATAGTGTACTGGGGACGTATACCAATTTTACCAATCTGGCTGACTTGTCGGCACTGGCCATTCCTGCGCCCAAACGCAGCGACGGCTTGCCGTTTGGGGTGAGCTTGATTGCACCTGCATGGTATGACCGTGCGTTGGCTGAACTGGCACAGCGGATGCAAAATCATGTGGGCTGGACGCTCGGCATCTCAAATCGCCCAACGCATGCCGAACATTTGCCCATCAGTACCACACATGTGCGCGTCGCTGTTGTGGGTGCACACCTGACGGGTATGCCGCTGAACTTCCAACTCACCACCCGCCAAGCGGTGTTGGTTGAGCAAACCCTCACTGCACCGCAGTACGCGCTGTATGCACTCGCAGGCACGGTGCCACCCAAACCGGGTTTGGCACGCTGTGCAGAGGGTGAGCAAGGCCATAGCCTGATTGTCGAAGTGTGGGACATCCCCACCGCACGTTTTGGTGAATTTGTCGCAGAAATTCCGCCACCACTGGGTATTGGCAATGTCGAGTTGATCGATGGTCGTTGGGTCAAAGGCTTTATTTGCGAGCCGTATGCGCTGACGAGCGCCCAACCGATCAGTGAGTTTGGCGGCTGGCGCGCTTATATCGCTCATCGCAATGCCCAAGCCGCTGCCACAAAAACAACCCATTAAGGATGTGATCATGTTTGATACTGTACTGATTGCCAATCGCGGCGAAATTGCCTTACGCGCCATCCGCACCCTCAAGCGTTTGGGCGTCAAAAGCGTGGCGATCTACTCCGATGCCGACCGCAATGCCCCGCATGTGCATCAAGCGGATGTGGCGATTGCATTAGGCGGTGAAAAAGCCGCCGATAGCTATTTGCGTATTGATAAAATTTTAGCGGCAGCGGCACAAACCGGTGCACAAGCGATCTACCCAAGTTATGGCTTTTTGTCGGAAAGTGCTGAGTTTGCTGAAGCCTGTGAAACGGCTGGCATTGCGTTTATTGGCCCCACCCCTCACCAAATCCGTGAATTTGGCCTCAAGCATCGGGCGCGTGAGCTAGCAGCCGCGGCCAACGTGCCCATGACCTCGGGCACCGCGTTGCTCAATAGCCTCGAAGAAGCCTTGATTGCTGCCGAGCAGATTGGCTATCCGGTCATGCTCAAAAGCACCGCTGGGGGGGGTGGGATTGGCTTGAGCCGTTGTGAGGATGCAACTGGATTGTCGGCGGCCTATGACAATGTCAAACGCATGGGCGAGCAGTTTTTCCGTGATTCAGGCGCGTTTTTGGAGCGCTTTGTCGATCGCGCCCGACACGTAGAAGTACAAATTTTTGGGGATGGTCAAGGTCAAGTGGTGGCGCTCGGTGAGCGCGATTGCTCCTTGCAACGTCGCAATCAAAAAGTGGTGGAAGAAACCCCCGCGCCGCTACTGCCCGAAGCCACCCGCCAACGCTTGCATCAAGCTGCGGTTGAACTCGGCAAGTCGGTCAACTATCGCAGCGCTGGTACAGTGGAATTTATTTATGACGCTGCGCGTGATGAATTTTATTTCTTGGAGGTCAACACCCGTTTGCAAGTTGAGCATCCGGTCACTGAGATGGTGACGGGGCTTGATTTGATTGAATGTATGCTCAAAGTCGCCGCAGGCGACGCACTCGATTGGCAGCGCATGCAACAGCCCCCGAAGGGTGCCGCGATTGAAGTGCGGATTTATGCCGAAGATCCGGTCAAAAACTTCCAACCAAGTGCAGGTACGCTGACCGAGGTGTATGTCCCTGATGATGTACGGGTCGATGGTTGGGTCAGTACCGGCACAGAAGTGTCGTCGTTTTATGATCCGATGATTGCCAAGTTGATTGTG